>JBBQPD010000951.1:0-2954 GCA_038331535.1 Gemmatales bacterium
GTCACGCAGGATAACCCCCGGCGAGTGTCGGAACAGGATCTGAATCGCTTTCGCCTCCTCGCGCTTGGAGAACTGGACAACACGTTTCATGATTGAACACTCCCGTAGGCTCACGACCAAGCTGCTTTGGAATAGTATGCACTCATACCTTTTTTTCGGCGCGGGCTTGAAACCGCTGCCATCCCTATCAAAGCATCTCGACCTTCCGCTCGACGATCAAGATGTCTTCCTGTTCCAGGTCACGTTTGAGTTCTTCTTTCAGTTTCTCGAAGAACTCGCGTGCGGGTCGAGTCTCTTCCGCGAGAATACGCAGGATGACGATCTCTTCGCGGAACGTCACCTTGCCGATCTGCCAGCTGCCTTCGTTCTGCTGTGGGAAGAACGTCAGGCCGCCAAAGCGTCTGTGCAGGCGTTTTTTGAGGCGTTCGATCTTCGCCGACTCGACGGCCCGGCCGTCGTTGTAGTGCAGAGGGATGTACAGGTCATATTCTCTGGCGTCGCGCACGGTTGGCCATCGCTCCGTTCGGCATTTCACGTTCAAGCGAAGAGAAGCCGGCCCTTTGGCTCCGGAATGGGCCGGCCCAGTTCGCGAGCCGTTTCGATCCACTCGCGCATTACGACTTCGACGTTGGCCAGCGCTTCCTGATAGTTCGGACCGTCGGCGGCACAGCCAGGAAGCTCCGGGACTTCGGCGATGAAGGCCTTATCCTGGTTGCTCCAGTAGAGGATGACCTCGAATTTAAGCATCGTCTACCTCTCCGAGGTTGTACTTCAGGAGAACGTCGCGAACCTGTTTGACCTGGTACGCTTTAGCTTTACTACCTGTCGATTGAAGATTGAGGATTTCAATAATGTTGTCGCTGATGAAAATGTGATGGCTGCCGCGAACGCGCTCCTGGAAGCCTAGATGCCGGAGAAGTTGGCACAGGCCGCGAAAGGAAATGTTTGCGTCAGAAGAGCCCCAAAGCACTTTCGCCATCACCCGATCGTGCCGGCTCAAGGTTCACCTCTTCACCAAACCGCAGTCGGAGGATTACCCTATGCTCGTACCCGAACGCCGACAAGCTAGGTGAAGCGCTTCCGCTCCATCTGCACCGCGCGCCCCACGCGGCGGGCATGAACGCCACCGGCGAAGTCGCTGCTGCCCTCGCCGTCGAACACCAGCCCCGCGAGGCGCTCCCACGATGCGAAGTCCATGCGCCCCGTCGGCCAGTTCTCGCGCACCCAGACGAGGCGAAACAGCACGCGCACCAGCAAGCGCGGCGCCAGCGCCAGCCGTTCCGCATCGAACACCAGCACCGATCCGGCTCGCGGCAGTTCGGCTTCTTTCAAGAGCGCTAACGCTTCGGCCGTCTCGAAGCGATGTGCCTCATCGGCCTGACCAGCCACGCGGACCAGTACCGAGACGATGGCGGGGTTGTAGCGCTCGGCCAGGTGCGGCAGCAACTCATGGCGGATGCGGTTTCGCGTGAATTGCAGGTCGCGGTTGGAACTGTCCTCGCGAGCGTCCTGGCCGAGATGATGCAAGTATGCCAGCAGGTCGTCGTGCAGCGCGCCGAGCAAGGGTCGGACGAGAGAGGTGTTCTCGTCGAGAGGTCGGCGCTCGGCGATGCCGCGCAGACCTTGAAGGCCGGCGCCGCGGAGAAGGTGATGCAGAACCGTTTCGGCCTGGTCGTTGGCGGTGTGGCCGGTCAAGACCCAGCTGGTGGCCGTCTCGCGTGCCACTTCCGCCAGCCAGCGATAACGCGCAGACCTTGCCGTCGCTTCCAGGTTGCCGCGCTCGGCGCGAGCCAGCGCCGCCACGTCGAGACGTTCCGTCCGCAAGAACAGGTTCGGCGCGACATGAGCGAGCCTCGCATGCAGACCGATGACGAACTCCTCATCGTCATCGCTCTCAGCGCCACGCAGCCGATGATTGAGGTGAGCGACGATCAACGGCGTGTCGGCAGCGCGGACGGCCAGCGCGAGGCGCAGCAAGGCAACGCTGTCCGTACCACCCGAGACGGCGATGACGATACCGCTTTCGGCGCCGTCGAGGGAGCGCAGACAGCGGCGTACGCTGTCCTCCAGTGAGGCCGCACTGTCCACTCGTTCCTCCCGTGAATCGCTACAATAGGCGGACGAACCCGCGAAACCGCAAGCGGTTGAATCAATCATTCTACTCCAACCCCGAGACGCATGCGCGACCTCGTCCGACTGCCGCACCCCCTGCCGTGGCCACGTCTCCGCCTTCTCCTTGCCTGGATATTTGCCGTCAGTGCCGGCGTCGTCGCGCTCGGCTATGCCTGGGCAATCGCCTTTCATGACCCACTCCGAGCCGACCGCAATTCCGGGCATACGAGCATCGACTTCGGCGGCCAGTGGCTCATGGGCCGCATGATCGTCGAGGGCGAAGGCCGCCGGCTCTACCACCGCGACACGATCTACGCCGTCCTTCAAAGGGCCTATCCGCGCACCGACGAGGATCCCGCATCGGGGATGAGCGACGCGGACAAGCTGATGGACTGGCTCCAGCAGGGCGACGATGAGATCGCGCCGCGGTCGTTGGGCGGGCCGCTGTACCCGCCGGTCCACGGCCTGCTATCTGCGCCCATCGGGCTGCTGTCGCCGCGGCTGGCGTATCGCCTCGCGCAGACGACGAACCTGCTGCTGGTGTTCGTCCTCGGCTGGATGGCGGAGCGACTTTCCGGCGGGCGGGTGTGGTGGCCGGTCGCCAGTCTGTTGCTCATGCTCTGGCCGGGGTATGCCGGTGCGATCAACCTCGGCCAAAACTCCGCCCTCAGCCTGTTCCTGCTCACGCTCGGCTGGTATCAGGCCGTGCGCGGACGGCCGGTCCTGGGCGGCATTTTCTGGGGTTTGCTCGCCTTCAAGCCGGTCTGGGCGGTGGCCTTCTTTCCAGTGACGGTGCTGAGCGGCCGCTGGCGCATGGCTCTAGCGATGGCCGCGACCGGGCT
>JBBQPD010000952.1:0-2953 GCA_038331535.1 Gemmatales bacterium
CGTTCTTGCTGAGAGCTAATAGCTGATAGCTATCAGCTATTAGCTCTCAGCAAGAACGCGGCTGAACTTCACCATAACTTGCGAGGAAGTTCAGTCGAACGAAATTGATTATCAGCCGCGTTTCAAGCCGCGCCCCGGCAAGGCCATCGTCCGCTTGCCGTCGTGCAGCACAAGCTCGCCATTGACGACGACGTGTTGGCCGTCGCGCCGTCCAGTGTGCCGACGGCGGCGATGCGCTGGCCGCGGATGCCGAGGTCGGCGCGAAACCAGGGATTGCCGGTGCCGTCGTAGAGGTGGCCGTTGGTGATGAGGATGTCGAAGGGATCGGACATGGGCGTGGCCTCTGCTGCACCTGCGCGAAACGACATGATCGAGGGGATTGTAAATCCTCGGACCGCGGAAGTCGATGACGTGGCAAATCGGCTTGGACCACGAACGCGAACCGGAGTAGCATACGCGGACACGCAACTTTCCCCGGACTCAGGCAGGAGACGGTTCATGGACCTGGCCCGTTCGCCGCTTGCGGCTAGGACGTTGTTTCAAAACCTAACCCCCCGGCCCCCTTCCCTGCGAGGGAAGGAGGAGAAGACAGGAGTTCGCCCCCTCCCTTCGTAGGGGAGGGAGGTTGGGGGGAGAGGTTTTGAAACCGCGTCTAAGCCGCAAGCGGCGGATTCCCTTGTTTCTCGCAGTCTCCGAACACGAGGTTACCTTGAAGCGATTTCTGACGTTCGTCCTGTTCCTGACGATTGTTTGTCTCTCGGTCGCGCGCGCAGCCGCCGAGGAGAAAACTTCCGGTTCGGACTATTATCCGCTCAAAGTTGGATCGCAGTGGACGTATCAGATCGGTTCCGTGCAGGTCACCCTGCGCGTCGCCAAGCACGAGAAAGTCGGCGACGTCCTCTGCGGCGTGGTCGAGTCGTCCGTCGATGGCAAGGTCGTCGCCACGGAGCACATCTCGGTAGGGGACAACGGCGTATTTCGCCACACCTTCAACGGTCAGAAGGACAGCGAACCGCTCTGTCTCCTGAAACTGCCCGTGAAGAAAGATCAGGAATGGGCGTTCAACGCCAAGAGTGCCAACGGATCGATGAAGGGAAAGTTCAAGAGCGGGGAGGAGGAAATCACGGTCCCCGCCGGCACGTTTACCGCGGTGACGGCGTACACGACGGAATGCGAGCTGAACGGCACCAAGGCGGAATGCAAGTGCTGGTTCGCACCGGGCGTCGGCATCGTCAAACAGACGATGAGCATCGGCGGCAACACGATCGTTTCCGAACTGAAGAAGTTCGAGGCGGGTAAGTGATGACGCCAGGCTGTGTCTCCGCTTGCGGCTTCGCGGTCCTGCGCCGCTAAGCCGCAAGCGGCATTCCAGTTTTGACTCGCCTGCACCTTCGGACACGGTATATAATGATCCACATACCTACCCCCGCCCGCGCCGGAGCGCAGTCCCGGCAGACGAATCCCACCTTCGGAGTTCACGTTTCATGGGCCGCTCTCACACCTGTTTCTGCTGGTTGTGCGCCGTCCTCGGCACAGCGCTGGCATTCGTCCTGTTCTTCGGCGCGACGCACCGAGCCGCCGCGCAACCGAAAAGCCCCGTCAGCTTCATTAACGATGTGGCGCCGATCCTCAAGGAGTCGTGCTTCGGCTGTCACGGGGCCAAGAACCCCAAGGGCAAGCTCGACATGACCAAGTTCGCGTCGCTCATGAAGGGGGGCATCCACGACGAGCCGATCGATGCGGGCAAGCCGGAAAAGAGCCTGATTATTCAGGTGCTGAAGGCCAAGGACGCCACGCGCATGCCGCCGAAGGAGAACAGCGAAGCCCTGGCGCCCGCGAAGATCGCCGTCCTCGAACAGTGGATCAAGGAGGGGGCCAAACTCGATAACGGCATCCTCGCCGGCGCCGACCTTCAGCGCGAGCTGCGCACCCGCTGGAAGGCGCCGACGCCCTTCGCGATTTATCCGTTCCCGGTCCAGATCAACGCGCTGGCCTTCACGCCGGACAACAAGAAGATCGTCTCCAGCGGCCATCATGAGTTGACGGTCTGGGACATCGAGAGCGGCAAGCTCGAAAAGCGCATCTACACGCGCTGCCGGCGGGCGATGGCGCTGGTCTTCCTGGCCGACGGCAAACTGGCCGTCGCGGGCGGCCGGCCGGGTGAGGAAGGCGACGTTCGTATCTATGACCTCAACGCGCCCGGCAAGACCGAAAATGGCGTCGTCGTCCTGGACGGCGTCAACGATCCGAAGGTGATGGTGGCGAAGCTGCTGGAATCCGACGACGAGGTGCAATGCCTCGCCCTCAGCGCGGACGGCAAGAAACTGGCCTCCGGCGGCTGCGATCGCATCGTCAACGTCTGGGATTTGTCCCCCGGCTACGACAAGGCCAAGCTGGAACAGAGCATCGAAAATCACGCCGACTGGGTGTTCGGCGTCGCCTTCTCTCCGGACGGCAAACACCTGCTGACATGCAGCCGGGACAAGACAGCGAAGGTATGGGATCTGACGACGAAAGAGTCGGTGTTGACGTTCCCCGATCATCAGAACACGGTTACCGGCGTGGCCGTCAAGAGCGACGGCAAGGTCGGCTACTCGGCCGGCACGGACAACCAGTTGCGCTCGTGGAACGCCGTCGGCGATGCAGGCGGCAAAGCGGTCAAGGCGCTGGGCGCTCACAACAAGCCGATCCTGAAGCTGGTGCAACATCCGAAGCTGCCGCTGATGGCGACGTGTAGTGAAGACATGACGGTAAAGCTCTGGAACCCCGACACCGGCGCCAATTTGAAGACGCTGAGCGGGCACACCGACCAGGTGTTCTCCGTGGCGCTCAGCCCGGACGGCACGCTCGTCGCGTCGGGCACCTGGAATGGCGAGGTGAAAGTCTGGAAGGTCGCCGACGGCACCGTGGTCAAGGCGATCAACGCTTCGCCTGGCATCGTCGTCGCGGCGCC
>JBBQPD010000953.1:0-2952 GCA_038331535.1 Gemmatales bacterium
CGCTGGCGGCTTAGCGCGAGGCAGCCGCAAAGCCGCCAGCGGCAGTTCCGGGCCTATCGTCCTTATCGGCGTTTCGGCGGCCGCAGGTTGACCCAACCCGGCCAATCGCCGCCTCCTGCTACAATGAAGGAGAACACGACACGACGGCGGAGTGTGCTCATGCGGATGGTGATCGAGTTTGGTCGGGAACGTATGGAGGTCGAGGCCGCACCGGAACGGCTGGTGCGCGAGCGCCCGATCGTCGCGGCGCCGCTGGCCGATCCCGTTGCCGCTGTACGTGCCGCCCTCGAAGAGCCGTTTCATTATCCGGCCCTGCGCCGGGCGCTGACTCCAGACGACCACGTCGCCGTCGTCGTGGACGAACGCCTGCCCAATCTCGGCCAACTGTTGACGCCAGTCCTCGAACACATCGTCCAGGCCGGCGTCGCGCCTGAAAATATCACGCTGGTTTGTGCCCCGCCGGCGTCGCGGCAACCCTGGCTCGACGACTTGCCCGACGCGTTGGAAGAGGTTCGCGTCGAAGTCCACGACCCCGCCGACCGCAAGCGCCTCGCCTTTCTGGCGACGACGCGCGCCGGCAAACGGATCTACCTCAACCGCACCGTCGTCGAGGCGGACCAGGTCGTCGTCGTGACGGGCCGACGCTACGACGTCCTGCTCGGCTACGGTGGTGCGGAAGGGCTGCTCTATCCCGGACTGTCCGACGCCGAGACGAGGACGGAGATGAACGGCCGGCTCAACCTGGCCGCGCCCGCCGACGAACCGTGGCCGGTGCGCCAGCAGGCGATCGAAACGGCGTGGCTGCTGGGCGCGCCATTCTTCATTCAACTGATTGAGGATAAAGGCGAGGGTGTAGCCGCTGTCACCGCTGGAGTCCGCGCCGCGAGCGCTGAGGCCGAGCGACTGCTCGACGCCCGCTGGCGGCAGACGACGCCGCCGGCACAGCTTGTGATCGCCAGCCTGAGCGGCGATCCAGCCACGCAGACGTTCGCAAACTTGGCCGCCGCCGCCGCGTGCGCCGCCCGCGTCGTCGAGACCGACGGCGTTATCGTTCTGCTCAGCCGCGTCGCCGCCGAGCCTGACGTGGGCGGCGACATCCTGCGCGGCGCGGGTGAACCGGAAGCGGCGCTGCGCCTTCTGCGCAAGCAACATCACGTCGAGATGGCGGCCGCCCTGCAATGGGCCAACGCTGCCCGCCGCGCTCGCATTTACCTGCTGAGCGACCTCGGCGACGACGTGACCGAAAGTCTGTTCGCCACCCCGCTGACCGCCGCTGCCCAGGTGCAGCGCCTGCTCGACGCGGCGCCGACGTGTCTGTTTCTCGACGACGCGCACAAGGCGCTGGCGATTCCCGCTGCGTGATCGTTTACGTTTCGCGAAACGATAAACAACGGAGCTTGCGATCTCATGGCCGAACACACTCCTCTGCACGACGCCACCGCGAAGGCCGGAGCCGTCTTCATCGAAGAGGCCGGCTGGCTGGTGCCGGGCCACTTCGGCGACCCGGCGGCCGAATACGCCCAGGCCCGCTCCGGGTGTGTCGTCTTCGACCAGTCGCACCGCGGCAAGGTCGAACTGACCGGCAAGGAAGCCGCGATGTTCCTGAACAATCTCTGCACCAACGACGTGAAGGACATGCCGCTCGGCGCCGGCTGCGAGTTCTTCCTGACGACGGCGAAGGCCAAAGTGGTGGCGTACGGTTCCGTGTATCAGATCCGCCTCGGCGACGGCCGGCCGGCGCTGTGGCTCGACCTCGAACCGGGCACGGCCGAGAAGGTAATTCAGCATCTCGATCATTTCGTCATCAGCGAGCAGGTCGAATTCGCCGACCGCACGCGCGAGTTCGCCCAGTTGCACGTCGCCGGCCCGAACGCCGTTGCCGTGCTGGAGAAGTCGCTAATGGACGAGATCCCGCCGCTGGCAGCGATGCAGCACATGGAGCGCACGTTCGGCACGGACGCGACGTGCCACATCCGCCGGCGCGACCCGCTCGGTCTGCCGGGCTTCGACATTGTTTGTCTGCGGGCGCGGGCCGAGACCGTCTGGCAAATCTTGCAACGAGCGGGAGCGAAACCAGCTGGCAAGGAGGCGTTTGAGATGCTGCGCGTCGAGGCCGGGAACCCGATCTGGGGCGCCGACGTCGATGAGACGACGTTCGCCCCGGAGGTCGCCCGTACCGCCCAGGCGATCAGCTACGGCAAGGGCTGCTATCTGGGCCAGGAGCCGATCGTCATGGCGCGCGACCGCGGCCAGGTGAACCGCACGCTCCTGGGGTTGAAGCTATCGTCCGGCCCGGTACCGCGCGGCAGCCCACTATTTCGCGAGGGAAAAGAGATCGGCCGCGTGATGACGAACCTGGTGTCGCCGCGGCTGGGCAGCGCGATCGGGCTGGCCTATGTGCGCCGCGGTAGCCAGGAACCGGGCACGCAAGTGGAGGTCGAGGCGGGCGGTCAGCGCCAGCCGGCGGAGGTGGTGAAACTGCCGTTCGCGTGATGCTCAGCGCCCCACCTTGCGAAACGCCTCCGCCGCGCGCTCCGCCATTGCCGCCGACACGTCGAGATGCGTACACGCCCGCAGCCGCTGCGGCCCCGCCGCATGGACCAGCACGTCGCGCTCCTTCAGCCGTGCCGCCGCCTCGGCCGCCGTGCCTACTTCACGCTCGACGTTGAACCAGATCAGGTTCGTTTCAACCTGCGGCGGATCGAGACGCAATCCTTTCGTCTCGGCGATGGCGCTGGCGATCATCTGCGCGTGGCGGTGGTCCTCGGCGAGGCGGTCGATGTGATGCTCCAGCGCGTGCAGCGCTCCTGCGGCGATGACGCCTGCCTGGCGCATGCCGCCGCCGAACAGCTTGCGGATCTTGCGCGCCCGGGCCACGAATTCCTTCGGCCCCGCCAGCGCTGAGCCGACCGGCGCCCCCAGTCCCTTGCTGAATCAGACCGACACCGTGTC
>JBBQPD010000954.1:0-2949 GCA_038331535.1 Gemmatales bacterium
TCCCTAACGGTCGCGGCTCGTAGAGCGTTTTTCGTAGCGTATCGCCAACGCTCCCTAACGGTCGCGGCTCGTAGAGCGTTTTTCGTAGCGTATCGCCAACGCTCCCTAACGGTCGCGGCTCGTAGACTCTACTTACGGGACAACTCATTGCGGCCGCGTCGTGTCACGCCTTCTTCAACACGTCGCGAATCCGCTCGCCGACGATGCGCTCTTCTCCCGCTTCGAGCATCCACACCGATAGCTCCAACGCGTCGCCGATGATTGGCCGCACTTCGATGTGCGGCGACCCCTCGCGCAACCGTTTCGCTAGCTCCGCGGGCGTCAGACCCAGGCCCGCTTCCCAGCTGATGCGCAGGTGCGGCGAATGGTTCGCGATCGGCGGCACGAACGGCTCCGTCTTGACGCCCTTTACCGTGCCCACGAGATCGGCGATGGTCTGCACGCGCTTCTCCCAGTCGCGCCAGACCGCGGCGTGATCCTGCTTCAGAAAGCGGCGCAGGGCGGCCCACATACCGACGATCTCCTCTTTGCCAACCTTGTTCGTGCGGCCGACCGAGTCGGCGTGCGGGTTGTTGTTCAGCGCCGCCGCCTCGATCAGCTCCTTACGGCCGAGCAGGAGTCCAGCGCTCTGAGGACCACGCAGCCCCTTGCCGCCGGAGAAGACGACGAGGTCGTAACCCATCTTCAAATAGCGTGTGAAGTTCTCGACCGGCGGCATGTCGGCGGCCGCGTCGTTCAGCGTCGGTACGCCGAGCCGTTTGCCGAGCTGGGCGAAGTCCGCCACCTTGATTTTTCCCACCGCGTCGAAGTCGTTGTAGAAGAGCAGCAGCGCGACCTTGCCGCCGTTGACGGCACGTTCGACGTCCTCGACAGTTTCGACCTCGATCAACCGCACGCCGACGTTGCGCACCGCGTGATCGTAGCCGAAGCGGTGGGCCTTCTGAATGAGGACTTCGTTCTTCATGCCGGCGGTATCGGGCAGGCGTCGAATCTTCTCCGCCTCCTTGCCGGCCACGCACGCCGCCGTCGCCAGGGTCAGGGCCGACGCCGCGCCGGCGCTGACGAGCGCCGCCTCGCAGCCAAGCAGCTCGGCGATCTGCTTGCCGACGACCGCGTGCAGCTCCGCGAGATTGACGAAGTGCCGCGCCGCCGCCGCCATCGCCTCGACGACCTCGGGCGCCATCAGCGAGCCGCCGAGCATCGTGTAGGTGCCGGCCGCATTGACGATAGGTTGCAGACCCAGCTCCTTGTAGACGTCGCGCGGCATCGGCACGGCCGGCTTCGCGGACGCCAGGGACGGGACAAGCCAGCCCAGAACGCCGCCGACGCCGGGCAGCGCCGCCAGTATTTGCAGGAAGCCACGACGCGATGACATGGGAAACTCCGGGGAGTATCGGTTTCGTGACCAGCATACCGCGTCCGTGCGAGGAGGCAAACGGAATCCAGGCTATCTCTTCTGCCGTTCTCAAGCAGTTCTCTTCTCAGGAGTGCCACCTTCGTTGCCCTTTTTTAATGACCCATCCTTCTCAGCAATATCCATAGATCGGGCAACTGGACTTCTCCTTCCCCTCTGTTCGTCCCGGTCGCGCAAATACTGAGAAAGGCCCAGCAAATGCTGGTTTCTTCTCTCGCAAGTACCGCACTTTATTTTCTTTGGCATCACCTTTGCTCTAACTGACTTTCGTTGATCGCAAGCATTCCTTTCCAGGAATGGTTTAGCATTCATGACCTCTGTTCGTCGCGACCGGGCGCGAGCAATCGCGGGTCGCGATACCGAATGATTCAAGGAACCAAGTCTATGAGTACCTCGCACACCGAGCCGGCGTCGGCCTGGACGAACAACCGCGAAGCGGCCGCGGAAGCCCGGCACGAACGATGGGCCCATTGCCACGTCAGCTGGACGGCCGTCCTCGTTGGCGCGCTGGCCGCGTTCGCCGTCGTCATGCTGATCGGCCTCATCGGCATTGCCGTCGGAGCGCACCTCCTCGGGCCGGACCATCGCGTCGTCGATCTCAAGAAGCTGGGTTTTGGCTCGCTCATCTTCAGCGTTTGCGGCGCGTTCTTCGCATTCGTCGTCGGCGGCTGGGTGGCCGGCAAGATCGCCGGAATCTTGCATTCCGAACCCGGTATGCTCCACGGCGCCATCGTCTTCCTCGTCGCCGTGCCCATGCTGGTCCTCATGGCTGGCCTCGGCGCGGGCAGCGCCTTCGGCGGCTGGTATGCCGGCATCGGCGGCGCCTCGAATACGGCCACTTCTCCGTATGTGCATCCCTTCGTTCCCGGTCCCGGCGCGACGTCTGACGAGATCAGCACCTATCGGGAGCAGGAAGCGGAATACAACCGCAACGTCAAGCAGTGGCACGAGGACACCCCGCGGGCGACCCGCAACGCCGCCATCGGCCTGGCCACGGCATTGCTGCTCAGCCTCATCGGCGCCGTCATCGGCGGCTGGATGGCCTCTGGCGAGCCGATGAACTTTTCGCATCACCTGACGCGCAAGCCGCGCTATCATAACGCCTAAACAAACCTCGATCCGTGGCGAATAACTGACTCAGGAAAAGGAGAATAGTCATGCGGTTAATTGGTGCTTGGTTGCTCGGCGTGCCTCTGTTTTTGGTAATCATCCTATGGCTCATTGGCATCCGCTAACGGCGGAACGCTGAGCCGACAAAGAGGGGCGTTATACCCGCCCCTCTTTGTCTTTTTCGGATTACGAGCCGCGACCGTCAGGGAGCGTTAGCGCCTTGCGGTTACGAGCCGCGACCGTCAGGGAGCGTTGGCGCCGTGCGGTTACGAGCCGCGACCGTCGGGGAGCGTGGGCGCCGTGCGGTTACGAGCCGCGACCGTCAGGGAGCGTGGGCGCCGTGCGGTTACGAGCCGCGACCGTCAGGGAGCGTGGGCGCCGTGCGGTTACGAGCCGCGACCGTCAGGGAGCGTTAGCGCCGTGCG
>JBBQPD010000955.1:0-2948 GCA_038331535.1 Gemmatales bacterium
GGACTGCGAGCAGAGCCAGCAGGGTCGCCGACAGAATGACACTGCGCGTGGGTGAAAAGGACATACGGATTCTCCAGGGGTCAAGTCAAGGCGGCGGCGGGGAACGATTCCACCGCCCGTACCGGGAAGAGGTTGTTTTTACGAGCCGCGACCGTCAGGGAGCGCGGGGAACGCTCCCTGACGGTCGCAGCTCGTTAATCACCATTCTCACTGGGCCAACAATTTCAGGAGTTCGGCGAGAGGAGCGGGGCCGAAGCGCGTGGAGACCGTAACCTGCTTACCTTCGGCCGCGACGTTGAACTTGAAGATGGCGAGCACGTCTTCCGGGGCATTCCGCTCCTGCTTCAATACCGTCTTTTGGTACTCTGCGAAGCGCGTGGCCTCATCCTTGAGCTTCACCACGCCCTCGTCGGTGGCGGCGAGTGCGGTAACAGCGATCTCGATCTGCTCGCCGAGCTTCGCCGTCAGGGCCAGGCCGTTGGTCGCGCCTTCCGCCCGGCCGATTTGCAGGCCGGGGATAAACGGCAGCGCTTCGCCCCGGCGTTTGGCACGAACGGCGGCCACGTCCAGGGCGAAGACGACCGTCGCGGTCAGGTCCGCGTCCTTCAAGACGGCTTCGAGCGCACTCGACGTTACGGCCGTCCGGTCGCGTTGCAGCACGGAACGAAGTAAGGGCGCCTTGCCGAAGACGAGCAGGTCGTCGGCGACAATGGCGTAGGATTCTGTGCGCCGCGCATACATCTCGTACTTGCCGACTTTCTCTTTCACGGGCAGGTCGTAGCGCGTGGTCGCCCAGAGAACCTTTTCTGGTACGATCTTGGCGCGCGCGTGGACGACCCACAAGCCTTCGTCCTCGCCGGCCCCGGTGACGCCGCCCGCGAAGACGATCCGGTCGATCTGATCGAGGGGCATCGGGAAGTAGCCGGCGACAGTCGCTTCCTGCATGGCGGCTTGCGGCGCGGCCTTTTTGAATTGCTGATACGCAGGACTACCCAGCAGTTCTTTGACGCGGACGATACCGACCGACTGACTGTTGTCGGGGAGAAACTTCGCCTCGGGATTGAGGTCCGCCGGCGCTTCCGCCGCCGGTAATTCGTAAGCCGCGACGAACAGGGTGAGACACGCCGCCAACAGTCGAGCGCATCGCAACAGGGGAAAGGCCATCATTCTCTGCCTCCTCAAAGGGAATCGACCAAACCCATTGTGGCGCATCGCGCCGGGGGCATCAAGAGGCAGAGTGTAAAAGTCGGCGGAAAGAAGCGGAGACGTGGTAAAGTGTGCCTGCTCCGATTTGCGGCGTGACGCGGGCTTGCCGTTTCGCGAAACGCGCAGCCTCAGAACCAGCCTCCCGTGATGGGCAGCGTCTGGCCGGTAATGTAGCCGCTCTCCGCGCACGCAAAGAATAACACGGCGTGCGCCACCTCCTCGGGCCGGCCGACGCGGCCGACGGGAATCTGCTTTTCGTAGGACGCCAGCACCTCGGCCTTGAGTCCGGCCAGCATCGGAGTCTGGATGACTCCGGGCGCCACGGCATTGACCGTGATGCCGCGTTTCGCCAGTTCCTTCGCCATCACCTTCGTCAGCGCGATGACGCCCGCCTTGGCGGCGGCATAGTTTGCCTGACCGTGAAAGCCGACGATCCCGGCAATCGACGCGAGGTTGATGATGCGTCCGCCGTCGCGCATGACTTCGGCGCCGTGCTTGGAGCAGAAGAAGACGCCGTCGAGATTGGTCTTCATCACGGCGTACCAATCGTCGGCGGTCATCTTCTTGACCGTCTTGTCGCGCAGGATACCGGCGTTGTTCACGAGAATGTCCAGGCCGCCGGCGACGGCGACGGTGCGCTGCATCAAGCTCACGACAGAGTTCGAGTCGCCGACGTCCGCGTCGAGAAGATGGACGGGCACGTTCAACTGGCGCAGGCGCACTGCGGTCTGCTCGGCGTCCGCACGGTTGGCGTCATCGGGGTAATAATTGAGGATACAGGTAGCGCCGGCTTGGGCGAACGCTTCGAGGATAACGGCGCCCATGCCGCGCGAACCGCCGGTGACTAGGACGACCTTACCGGGGAAGCTGTAGCGAACCATGAGCGATCCCTGGTGCCGCTTGCGGCTTAGCGGACGCTCACCGCTAAGCCGCAAGCGGCAATAACCTCACTTATTCGGATACGGCTTCTGCCAGAAATTCTCGCCGTACCAGTTGAACTCGGGCCGAACGGCGACGGTGCAATCTCCTGTCACCGAACACTGGCAGGCGAGGCGCATCTCCGTCTCGTGTTCGATGACGGCCAACATGCTCAGGGGGTGGAGGTAGAAGTTGGCCTTCTCCATCGTTCCCTTGGGGCTGAGGTTTTCCATGCCGGACTTGACCAGCACCTTGCAGGTACCGCACAGCCCCAGGCCACGGCAATTCAAGTATTTGTCGATCCCACGGTAGATTTCGATGCCTGCCTTCCGGGCTTCCGTGCGCAGGTTGGAGCCTGCGGGCACCTCGATCTCCTGCTTCTCGTTCTTGTCGTTGACGAAGGTGACCTTGGGCATGGAACAGGTGTCCTCGGTGGTTTTCGGGCAGTTCGCCGGCGTCTCATTGGTTATGATTGTACAAGGGAGGCGCGGCGAGGCCATCCCGCCTGCCGTGCCGCTTGCGGCTTAGCGGGACGTGACTGCGAAGCCGCAAGCGGCAAGAGGGTTCATGATCCGCCTGGCCCATTTCAGCGACATCCACGTCGAGGCACGCGCGCACTGGGCCGTGCGCGACTGGTTCAGCAAGCGCCTGACTTCCTGGATATTCCTGCGCCTGCTCGGACGAGGCCGACGCTTCCTCCACACCGCTCGTGTGTTGACGGCGTTGCGGGCCGAGTTGCGCGAACGCCCATTCGACCGCATCCTCTTTTCAGGCGACGCCACCGCTCTCGGATTCGAGGAAGAGTCGGCGCGGGCCGCGGCGCT
>JBBQPD010000956.1:0-2945 GCA_038331535.1 Gemmatales bacterium
GGGCGGAAGTATACTCTGCCGGGCCGTGGCCGGCTGACCCGGCCGCCTGCAAACGAGCCGCGACGGTGTGGGAGCGATTCGCTGGCGCCCCCCCCCGGTCGCGGCTCGTTCTATCGATTCTTCTCTCTGAGCTTCTCCGCAAGCTGCGGAGAAGCTCAGCCGAGTTCTGGCTGACAGCTAATAGCTATCAGCTAACAGCTTTCAGCCAGACTGGTTTTGTGTGCTTGCTAACTCGTTGCGGCTTGGCCGCGTTAAGCTCTGCGCAAGAATAACCCGATCAACTCTGCATCGGATACCAGCCTGACGCGCCAGCGAAGGAGAGGGTGAATCCTTCGCTGGCGCGTCAGGCTGGTGTTGTGACATGTCGTTGTCATTGGTCATGTTATTATTGCGCGGATCCTTAGCGCCAGAAGCGCAGCCCGCCCCAACCGCTGCCGGCGACTTCCCCGCCCGCGCACGACGCACAGGGTTGTTTGGCACAGGCCGGGCCGCAGCCTTCCATGCAGGGCGCGTGCAGGAAAAACTGATAGGGCTTCGGCGGGCGCGGACCGACACAGACCAGATTGGTACCCGAAGGCACCGGGCGAAAAGCAAGCCAGCCGAGGAATCTGCCGCAGGGAGCCTGATGCCAGGACGAGTAGCACTTTTCTCCACAAGACGATGCACACGCCGGTGCTTCCGTCGGCGCGGGCAACACGGTCTCAGGGACCACCGGCGCGGGCATTATCTTGAGCTGTTCTTGCGCGCGGGCAGTGGCCGCACACAAGCCCAGCGTCGCCACGAGGGTCGCCATCCACGTTTTCATGTTCTCCGTCCTCCCTGACGGCCGAGCCGCTCCGACCGCATTGTGCGGCACAGTTCGCCTGCTCGTCTGCCATGGATTTCGGCATCCATTCCGCGCCGTCGCTACGCAATTCATCTTCCGCAGAACCCGACGACGTGCGGAAGCCCTCACAGCAGCCAGGGCTTTCCCAGCTTGCCGAGATCCTCCGTCAAAACACAACGAGCCGCGCCCGGCAGGGATCGCAGGCAACGCTCCGTGACGGTCGCGGCTCGTAACAGCCGTTCGATTCGCCTCACTTCTGACAGGGACGGACGCGGACGGCCACGATGAGCCATTCCTTGTTCTTGGTGCGATACTTGGTGATGATCGTGAAGAAGCCGCCGCAGGTCGTCTCGTAGGTCACGTCGCCCATTTGCGGCGGCGTCAGCTTGATCTGGATGAGCTTTTCCTTCTTGTCGGTATGAAGCACCGTCAGGAAAGCGACCTCCTCGTCCACCAGCTCGAACTTCTCGCGGACGCCGACGGCCACCGCCTTGCAGGTCATCTTGCCCATCTGAAAACCGGTGAACTGCGGCACCGCCTTGGTGATCTCGTCGGCGAGGCACTTCAGCCGCGGATCGACGATCTTGTCGCGATTGTGCGCGAGGATCGCCACCACGGAAACCTTAATCTCGTCTTGCGGCGGGACCGTCGGCGGTTCGGCCGCCACTTGAACGAGTGCCAGTAGAAAGGGCAGGGCCAGGGCGATTCGGCCTTTTCTCAGCGAAAACATCACTATTCCCCACAATGCGGTCTTCAGAGTTACTTGTTCTTCGTGGGCACTTCCGGATCGATGATGATCGGCACGCTCCACTCCTCAAAGCGGAGCGCGGGATCGATCCAGCCGAGCAAGCGCGTCCGTTCGTAGCTCGTCGGCAGCAGAAGCTCATCGGCGACCGGCGGTTCGCCGACGACCAGCGTCTTGACGAGTTGTCCCTCAATGTCGAGATGCGTGTCGTCGCCTTGCATGCAGATGACCCGCACGTCGGCGGGCGCCGCCAGGGCGAACGGCACTTGTGTACGGTCGTCGTCTTCTTCCTCAGGCTCCATGCGCGCCTGTCTGTCATCGGAAGGCGGCGCGATTTTCGGCGTCCGCGCCGGGGTCGGCCACAGCGCCCGGCCGATGAGGACGATGCCGACCACCGCGGCGGCCGCGACGGCCATGCCGAATAGCTTCCAGGGTGTGGGGCGTCGGCGCAACGGTTCGCCGACAGGCGCCGGTACGGCCGCGCCGATGCGGCCCAGAACGCCGGCCCAGGCGTCCCGTCCGGGGTCCGCCGGTTGTGTCCGCTGCCAGGCCCGCGACAGGTCGTCGTCGTAATCCGTGAAAGAAGCGGCGCGGGCGTCGGGTTGGTCGGCGAGCCAGGCTTCAACCGCATCGCGCGCGTGGCCTGTCAGTCCGCCGTCGAAGTAGGCGGCAAGCTGGTCGGGCGTCGGCTCGTGCGGCGAGCGGTTCCAATCGCGAGTCATAGCGGGGTCCGTTCGTTCAGAAACGTCCGAAGTTTTTGCCGGGCGTAGTAGAGTCGGCTCATGACCGTGCCGATCGAAATCCCCAGAACGTCGGCCACCTCGCGGTAGCTCAGCTCGGCGTCGGCGTAGAGCACAAAGGTCTGCCGCTGGGGTTCGGACAACGAGTTCAGCGCCCGGTCGAGAGCGGTGCGGAGGTCGGCCCGCTCCAGTCCCTTGCCGGACTCGTCGGCCGACAGCAGACGAGCCGAGGCCGCGGCGTCGCCGGAGTCGGTAGCGTCGAGGCTGACGGCCTCGCGGCGGCCGCGTTGCCGGCCCAGGTCGAGGGCGGCATTGCTGACCACGCGCAACAGCCAGGTCTTGAACGAGCTGCGTCCTTGGAAGCCGTGCAGATGGGTCAGCGCTTTGACGAAACCTTCTTGAACCGCGTCCAGGGCGTCGGCCTCGTTGCCGAGGAGTCGGTAGGCCACGCGATAGGCCGGCTGCCGATAGCGGCGGAACAGCTCATCGAGCGACAGCCGGTCGCCCGCCGCGAAACGGCCGAGCAACTGATCATCGCTGGGCACGCTTAAACAGGGTGCGGTGCAGGCTGTCATGACGCGGCGTACACTCCCCCCGGTTGGCAGACGATCCGGCGGTCACTGGTATTCACGGA
>JBBQPD010000957.1:0-2942 GCA_038331535.1 Gemmatales bacterium
CACGTTCGCCGGGGGTGCGCCAGCGGCGACCCCCGGCTGACGGAAACAACCCCTTCGGGGTAAATACCGCACCAAGCCAGTTACTCAATCCGCCTTAGCAGCCGACTCACGCCCCGTACTTTCCTAAGCGCCCCGCGTGCGCCAGCGCCAGCGACATCAGGTACATCGCCTGGAACTGTCCCAGGCCGCCGCGCAGGCAGTACGACTCGCCGAACTCCGTCACGCCGTCGGGACGGCACGTCTTGGCCCACAACACCGTCGGCACCGGGTGCCAGCTGTGGCCCTTCAATTTGCTCGGCGTGCTGTGGTCGCCGGTCACGATCAGCACGTCGGGATTCAGGGCGCGGATTTTCGTGACCTCGGTGTCCAGACGTTCGATCATCTCGACCTTGGCGGCGAAGTTGCCGTCCTCGCCGGTGCTGTCGGTGTACTTGTAATGAATGAAGAAAAAGTCGTACTGTCCCCAGAGTTTCTTCAGCGTCTCAACCTGCTCGCCGAGCGAGGTGCCGGCGTCGGCGATGTGCATGCCGACCAGGCGAGCCAGCCCCTTGTACATCGGGTAGACCGCAATCGCCGCCGCGCGCATCCCGGTGATCTCTTGCAAGGTGTCGATCTTCGGGTAACGGGCGAAGCCGCGCAGCGTCACCATGTTGGTGGGTGATTGACCCTTGAGCACGCGACCGGCTTCGGCGATGAAATGGTTCACGGCGTCGGCGGTCTTTTGCGAGGCCGGATCGGCGCCCTTCGCCGTGAGCGGCTTGAGGCCGACGCCCTGCGGGTCGGTGTCGTTTACCGTGTCCCCCAGGCCGTCGCCGCGGACCACCACGACGAAGCGGTGTTCGCGCACCGGTTCGACGAACAATTCCACACCGGGGATTTTGATTTCCTGGAGCAGCCGGCACATCGCCACGCAGCGCTCGGTCGTCGGCCGTCCCGCGCGCCGGTCGCTGATCTTGCCGGCGTCGTCCACGGTGCAGAAGTTGCCGCGCACCGCCACGTCGCGCGGGCCCACCTCGAAATTGATGCCGAGCGCTTCGAGGATGCCGCGGCCGATGCGGTATTCCAGGGGGTCGTAGCCGAACAGGCCGAGATGGCCGGGGCCGCTGCCGGGCGTGATGCCAGGGAGCACCGGCAGGCTCATGCCGCAGACGCCGTCGCGCGCCAGGGCGTCGAGGTTCGGCGTGCGGGCCGATTCCAGCTCGGTCTTCCCGCCCGGCTCGAACGGCAGTCCTCCCAAACCGTCCGCCACCAGCAGGACGATTTTCGAGGCGTTATCTTCGTGTAATTCGCGGATAAGTGAGTGCAGGTTCATGAGGGGAGTTTACCGGTCGTGACGATAGACGTATAGTAGGTGCGCCTGATTTTTCGAGCGAACACGGAGACCGATCATGTGCCGCCGCCTCGCGCTCCTCCTCGTCCTCTGTGCCGTCGGCGGAATCATCCCTTCGTCATCTGCCCCCGCCGAAAAACCGGCGGAGACGCTGCGCGTCGGCTTCGGCGAGACCGACATCACGCCCAAGCTTGGCGGCGACAAGCCCGTCTTCGTCGCCGGCTTCGGGCCGAATCGCAAGGCGACCGGAGTTCACGACCCGCTCATGGCTCGCGCCGTCGTCCTCCAGGACGGAGCGCGGAAGGTGGCTGTCGTTTCGCTCGACCTCGTCGGTTTCTTCCTGCCGGGCGTCGAGCGCGTCCGCAAGGAGCTTCCCGGTTTCGACTACGTCCTGGTGACGTGTACTCACAACCACGAGGGGCCGGACACCCTCGGCCTGTGGGGGCAAACGCCGTTGCAGAGCGGCGTCGATCCCGAATACATCCGCTTCGTCGAGAAGCAGGTAGTCGCCGCCGTCAAGGCCGCGGAGGCTGCCCTGAAACCGGCCGGGGCGCGGCTCGGTTCCGTCAAGGCGCCGGAGCTTCTGCACGACGCTCGCGAGCCGTTCATCAAGCACGACGACCTCATGGTCCTCGAATTCCGCGATGGCGAGCGGACCACCGGCCTCGTCGTGCAATGGAACTGTCACCCGGAGACGCTCGCCAGCAAGAACACGCTGCTGAGCGCCGATTACGTCGGCTACACCGTCAAGCACCTGAAAGAAAAGTATCGCTGCCCGGTCGTCTATTTGACCGGTACCGTCGGCGGCCTGATGACCTCGCTCAAGGTCGAGATCAAAGACCCCACCGGCAAGGCGCTCGCGGACGGCACCTACGAAAAGACGGAACGCTACGGAGTGTTACTGGGCGAGGCGGCGGAGCGGGCGCTCAAGATGGCGAAGCCGATTCGTCTGACGCCGCTGGAAGTGCGCTCGCGTCCCCTGTTCCTGCCGATCGACAACAAACTCTATCTCGCCGCACGGCAGTTCGGCGTCTTCGACCGGCAAGGTTACTTCTGGACCGGCGATCCCGACAAGGCCGAGCCGGAGAAAGTTCCCGACCCGGAGAAACGCCTGTGCATTCGCACCGAAGTCGCCCTCTTGCGCTTCGGCGAGCTGGAAGTGGCGGCGATTCCCGGCGAGATTTATCCCGAGCTGGTGTTGAGCAAGGTGCAAGACCCGGCCGACGCCGGCGCCGACTTCCCCGACGCGCCGATCGAGCCGGGCATTTACGCCCAGATGCGCGGCCCTCATCGGATGCTGATTGGCCTGGCGAACGACGAGATCGGCTACATCATTCCGAAGCGGCAGTGGGACGAGAAGCCGCCGTTCTGCTACGGCCGGAAGACGAGCCAGTACGGCGAGATGAACAGCCTGGGGCCGGACACCGCTCCGCTGTTGTGCGAGGCGTTCAAGAAGCTGGCGAAGTGATTACGAGCCGCGACCGTCAGGGAGCGTTGAGCAAACACTGGCGAAGTGATTACGAGCCGCGACCGTCAGGGAGCGTTGAGCAAACACTGGCGAAGTGATTACGAGCCGCGACCGTCAGGGAGCGTTGAGCAAACACTGGCGAAG
>JBBQPD010000958.1:0-2938 GCA_038331535.1 Gemmatales bacterium
GGGGGGCCTGGGTTTTTGGGCGGCGGGGGGGGCGGTTCCCCCCCGGGGCTCCCCCGGGGGGTCAACCCCCCCCCCGCCCCCCGGAAGGTTTTTCACGGCGGCGACGCCGGGCCGATCTTCTTCAGCGCCTCGAGCGCCGCCTTGCGCACCACGTCGTTTGGATCCTTCGACAAGGCCGTGAGCCGGGCGAGAGCGCCCTGGGCGGCTGGTCCCATGTTGCCGAGGACGTTGATCGCCGCGCTCTTCACCTCCGCTTGAGGATCGTTCAGCGCTTCCGTCAGCACCGCCAGCACCATCTCAGGTTTCCGCTTGAGGTGCAGGGAAAGCTCCGCCGCGACAACGCGAATCCGACCGTCTTTGTCTTTCATCCCTGCCTCGAGCGCCTCGTGAAAATCGGGATCGCGTTCCGAGATTCCGGCAGCGGCCATGAGCGCCGCCGCCCGAATCCGCACGTCGTCGTCCTTGGCCTGGGCGAGGACGATCTTCAGAACGTCTTTCGCTTCGGAGCCGATGGCCCGCAGCGCGTCCAATACCGTCCCCTTCAACTCCGGCGTCGCTTCCTTCAGCGCCGCGGCAAGCTCGGCCACCGCGGCCTTCGCGTCAGGGCCGTAGCCGCCCAGTGCTTCCGCCGCCACGAGGCGCAGGCCGAGATCCTTGTCCGCGAACGCTTTTCGTAGCGCCGGCACGGCGACTTTTGGGTTCTCGCGCACGGCCGACAGCGTCTCCGCCGCGGCCTTGCGGACGGTCAGGCTGGCGGAGTCAAGCCCCTTGACCAGCGCCGGCACGTCCTCGCCCGACAGCGAGCCGATGCGGTCGGCAGCGGCGGCGGCGGCCCCCTTGAGCGCCTCGTCGCTCTCTTCCTGGATGCGTTGCAGCGCGGGCTGCGCGATCTTGGCCTCCGCGCCCATCACCGCCAACACGTTGACGGCGGCGATGCGCACGTCGGAGCGCAGTTTCGGATCCTGGACCACGTCGAGCAGCACCGGCATGACCAGCACTTGCTCGCGGGCCACCAGCCACAAAGCCTGGGCGAGAAGGACGCGGATATTGGGGTCGTTGTTGGTCTCCAGCGCCGCGGTCAGCGCGGACACCGCCGACCGCGCTCCGTCGCCGATCGACGCCAGCGCCAGGGCCGCGCGCCCGCGCAGCTGGATGTTCGGGTCGCGAAGCGCGGTCGTCAGTGCCGGCACGGCGCCGACCGCCTTCGGGCCGATGCGCTGCAGGGCGAACGCCGCATGTTCGCTCAAGGTGCCGCCGCCGGTGTTCACCAGCTCGGCCAACACCTTCACCGCCGGGGCGGCTTCGGGGCCGATGCTCGCCAGGGCGAATGCGCAGCGGCCGCGCTGGTCGGGGTCGTTGCTCGGATCCTTCAAGGCATCGATCAATTCGTCGAGCGCGGCAGTCGCACGCGGGCCGATGTTCACCAGTACCTGGGCGGCGTCGGCACGATACGCGGGATCCTTGGCCTTCAGGATTTTGCCGAGCACCGGCACCACCAGGTCGGCAGTCTCCTTCTCCGGATCGAGATACCACAACACCTGGGCGGCGTAGAGTTTCACCTGAACGCTCTCGTCCCCGAGCGCCTTTTTCAAATCGGGTCGAGCCAGCTTCGCCTCCTGGCCGAGATAACTCAGGGCGTGGGCGGCGCCGGCGCGAATGTCGGGGTCTTTATCGTGCAGCGCACCCGTGAACGTGGCCAGCACCTCGCGCGGCTGGCGGTTGATGGCCCACAGTGCCTGGGCGACGTACAGGCGGACGCGCGCATCGGGGTCGCCGATGGACAGGGCGTCCTTCAAGAATGGGGCGGACGCCTTGTTCTCCGGCGAGCAGACCCAGGATAACGTCTGGGCGACCGACGCGCGATAGCCATCGCGCTTGTCCTGCAAGCCTTTGACGAGGAAGGGCACGTCGAACGAACTGGGCTTGCCGATCTTGTCCATCGCCGTCATGGCCGCTTCCTGCACCGATTTATCGCCGTCGTTTCGCTGGACGTGGAGCAAGGCGGGATAGGCCGACCGCGCCTGCGGGCCAAGCTCTCCCAGGGCGGCCGCGAAACCGGCGCGGACGCGGGCGTCGTCGTCGCTCAGCAGCCGGTCGGTGAGGGCGGGGACGGCGTCGGCCACGCCGCGGGCCATGCCGGCCAGCGAATCGATCGCCTTCTTCCGCTCGTCCGCGTCCTTGCTGTTGAACATCTCCAGGAGGTCTTCCGTGTTGATGACGACGACCGTGCGCACCGGACCGACGAACGGCGGTTTCTCGATCACCTCCGTCGTTTTCGCCGGCTCTGGGTAGAGCCGCACGAAACTGTAGGCGACGGCCGAGGCGAACAACAGCGATTGCAAGCTGAGTACGGCCCCGGCGAGGGCGACGCCATACCCCGGCCGGCTGCGTAACACGAGCGCCCCGAGCAGGCCGATGGCCAGGCCGAGGCCGCCGATGGCGACGCCGAAGAGGCCGAGCTTCGGCACCCAGGCGAGGCCGAAGCCGACGAGACCGAGCAGTACCGCCAGTCCGCCCCAGGGCGACCCTTCCTCCGCGACGGGTGGCTGAACGGCCGCAGCGTGCCGCGTGACGACGGGTGGTTCCGGCTCCGGCGCCTTGCGGTGGAAATCGACCGGCGCGGGCGCCGGCAGCGGTTCCGGCGGCAATTCCAGCCGCGGCGTGCTGGCGGGCGCAGGCGCCGGCTGCGTCACGACGGCAGCCGGGAAGACCGGCGCCGGCATCGTCGCCGTGCCACCGCCGTTATCCGGGGGCGCCGCGCCGCCGAGCCACCAGGCGGCGCCTGCGCCGGCACCGTCGTTTGCCTTCTGCGGCAGCGCGTGTTGGCACAGCGGACAATGAGCTGGCGCAGGCGTTGGGAGGGTCGCGGAACAGTGCGGGCAGTGAGTCGAGGTGGACACGGTAAAACCTCATCCCTTAAAGGAGCCGCGCACGCAGT
>JBBQPD010000959.1:0-2928 GCA_038331535.1 Gemmatales bacterium
TCTCCGGGCCGGAGTCGCCGCGGAGATTGATATAAGAATCGGTCCCGGAAGGTATCGTTTTTTACACGAGCCGCGCCCGTCAGGGCGCGCTTCTTGCAACGTAGCCCCACCGCTCCCTGACGGTCGCGGCTCGTGAAAAAACGATACCTTCCGGGACAGATTCTTATATCAATCTCCGCGGCGACTCCGGCCCTGAGACCGGCGGAACGGGCGGCGGCGTTGACATTGGGCCGTTTATCGGCGCCGGCGTTGTCGCGGGTGGCAGCACTGCACTCGGCGGTCGTCCATCCCCAAAAGCCGCCGGCCGCACCTCACCAATTCGCGGCTCCGGATACGGCTCCTTGCGATTTACCAACTCCACGTCCTTCGCGGCCAGCTCGCCCTCGACACGACCGCGGTCCAGCGTGAACTCAAACACCATGTCGCGGCTCGGCAGTTGGTTCAGCTCGGCGTTCGTCAGACGGGCGTTCGTGTAATGGAAGAACGCCTGCCGATAAGGCGAATCCTCGCCCCGCGGGTCGGTCATCGCCAGGTTGTCGAGGCCGACGAGGTAGCGCAGGAAGCCGAAGCCCTTCTCCGGGTTGAAGTGATAGCAGGTTCCGCGCACGCGCGATTCCAGATCGCCCCACGCCGGCCCCTTCTCGATCCGCGGCAGCAGGCCCGGGATCAGGTAGCCGGACATGAAGAAATCGACCTCGCAGCGCAGCAGGTAGGAGATGTTCTGAAACGCCAGCAGCTCAACGCGGCAGCCCATGTTTTGCAGCGCCCGCACCACCTGCGTGAAATCGCCGTCGCCGCTTGCCAGCACCACGCGGTCGAGCTTCTCCGATTGCAGCAGAATATCGACGGCGAGGTCGAGATCGGAGTTCGCCTTGCTGACGCGGACGCCTTCCTCGTTGGTGAACCACTGCACTGGCTTCTCGATCACCTTGAAGCCAACGTCGCGCAGGGCAAAGTGAAAGCGCAGCGACCGGTCGCGGTACTCGGGGTCGCGCCGGGCGCGCTCCTCGTCGAATGCCAGGTACGCGTTGAGGCGGACCGGCTGAGCGCCGTCGCGACAGGCGAATTCGCGCAACACGTCGTAGCGCATCCCGCGGCCGCCGTTGCGCATGATATTTTCGACATCGACATAGACTCCGACGCGGACACCGGCTGACCTGGCTGACATGAAATAACATCTCCTTGACACGCTTGCGTTTCGCGCGAAACGTAAACAAATCTACTCCGCTTGCAACAACGTCTTAATCGCTTTCACCATCCTCGCCTCGCTCGGCGCCGCCAGGGCCACGGTCGGTTCGTAACCGCCTTCGAGGAACGCCTGGTTCGTCGGGATGTAGCCCGGCCCGTCGTCTCCGTAACCGGCCACGCAAACGAAGCGGTCCTTGCGCAGCTCCTGTGCCTTCAACTGATATTCGATAAACGGCTCGCCCGGCAAGTGCAGGATCAGCGCTTTGCCGAAGTCCAGGCAGGTGAAGTCGATCGGCCGCTCGATGCGCTTCAGCCAGGCCAGCTGGAACGCCGCGTTGCCGCGCTTCGCCTTCGCCGCCTTGGCGTCCTCCAAGTCCTGCTTGCTCGCCTCCGCGCCGAACGATTTCTCGGACCGTGGAGCCAGCGATACCGGCTCGATGCGCCAGGCGAAGGTATCGACGGCGTGGCGTTCCGTCGCTTTCCAGGCGGCGACCATCGCCGCGTACATGCGGTCGCGCAGCACGGCGCGGTTCTCCCTGGCGCCGTCGTTGTATTTCCCGGCGGTCACGTTGCCGGCGCAGCCGGTGAAGTACATCTGAAAGACGCGACCGTCCTCCAGCGCCCTCTTCTGTCGCGCCAGACCGCAGAAATCGGCGCTGACCCGGCCGTCGCCGTAATAGCTCATCGGATGCGTGGCGTAGTAGTGCAGCGCCGCGAGCGGCCGTTCGCCGTCCCAGAAGCTCAACGTCTTCAACCAGGAGTCGATCAGTCCTTCCGGGTAGTCGCGCACCTTCGGGTCTTTCGTCGCGCTGGTGCGCGTGGCGATGACCTTGCCCTCCGGTCCGACGATACGGCGGTTCGACGCCACCTGCTCGACTTTCGCCCGACCGGTGCCGACGTGGGTGAATGGCGTCGTTTTCTCCAGGGAGGTTTTCGCGGCAGCAGCAGCAGCCTGCACGGCGCGGTCGAAGAACTTCAGGTCGAGCGACGGCGGCGCGCCCGGCGTCGCCTCAATGAGCTTCTGCGCTCCGGTGTCGGCGAACGGCGCGTTGTGCGGATGGACCGTCTGCACGGCGACCCGGTCCATGGTGGTGTGGGCAGCCTCGGCGAGAGCCTGGCGCCAGGCAAGGTGGGCGTCGTTACGGATGCCGCACCAGTCGACGGCGCAGAGGACGACGGGAGCGCCGGCGCCGAGAAGGATGACTCCCAGCGCCCGCAACGGGTCATCGACGCCGCGAACCGGTTCGATCCAGCCGCCGCAGAGTGGATGGCCCTCCGGAGGAGTGACGTCGGCGGCGAAGGTGGCGAGATGAAGCGCGGGCATCGGCTATTCCTCCGAGGCGCGGTGAGACTTCGGCCGTCGGTCGGGGTTCCTACTGGCGGACGGCGCGGCGCGGGTGTAGAATTGTCATTGGAAGTGCGGCCGCGAAGTCAACCATGAATCCGGTAGCACGTTTCGCGGACCGTCAACGGCCAGTCTCAGCGAGGTGACGACGTGTCGATGCGTATCGTTCAACGGTTGGTTCCCGCCGCGGCGGGATTCGCGCTCCTTCTTGCCGCATTCCAGGCGCGCGCCCAGTCCTTCCAGAGTGCCTCGTCCGGGAGCAGCGCCAGTAGCGGCAGCAGTTCCGGCAGCGGCAGCAGCCTCGGCAGCGGCACCAGCCTGGGAAGTAGCAGCGGCAGCAGCAGCAACTTCCTCGGCAGCACGGGCAGCAGCAACGGGAGCGGAAGCGGGAGCAG
>JBBQPD010000960.1:0-2927 GCA_038331535.1 Gemmatales bacterium
GTTGCGTTTGTCCATGCCGCCGGGGTTGGCGAGGTTGAAGTCGATCTGGTCCTGGCCGAGCTTGACGCCGTACAACCACATGAAATCGTAGCTGGCGCGGAGTCGGCATTTCTCGGTCGCGTGGAACTCGACGAAGGCCGACACGTCGTACACGCCGGCGAAGTAGTTGGTCGAGTTCTGCTGGACGTTGAACGCCGAGAAGCCGTCGCCGCGGGTCAGGCTGTGACTCGTGCTGGCGATATCGACGGCCCACATTCCCTTCGCCGTCAGGCCGTAAGACACGAATTTGTACAGGATCTTGTCCCACTCGAAACCGATCTGCGGCCCGACGAGGTGGTTGCGCGTCTCGATGTCATAGGTCGCCGTGCGCCTCGGGTCGGACGTGCCGTTGATGAGCGGGAACGTCAGGCCGTCGTCGTCGGTGAACAGGGAGAGCCGCTCCTTGAAATGGAGGTAGCGGACGCCGACAATCAGCTCGGCTTCGGTCACGGCCGGACTGGTGTAGCGGTAGTTGATCTCGCCGCCGCCCAGCTCGGTCTTCCGCTGGATCGCCAGCGTATCGGCCTGGAGCCAGAGACCGTTGTTGCCCTCGAAGCCGAGCGGCGTGTTGAAAAAGAAGGCGTCGATCAGGCCAGGGGACGCGGTCAACGAGGTGGTGCTATTCGAGAACAGGTATTTACCGGTAATTTCGACAGCGCTGCTGCTGTCCCAGATATAACCGAGCGTCGCGGTCGCGCCCCATTGTTCGTGTTCGGGTACGTCGCGCATGTTGATGAGCGCCGGTGCTCCCCTCGGGATGGCGCCGGTGTCGAGACCGATGGGATCCTGCACGGCCAGCGTCGTGTTGCGGAAGCGCTGGCGTTCCAGGGCGAAGGTGCCGAGGTGAAAGAACACGGCCTTTTCGCGGACGAATTCCTCGCACTGGAAGGCGCTCGAATGGCCTGCCGGCAGGCTGATGGTGTCCGGCGGTCCGCTCGGCAGCGTGTACGAGTTGAGCGGCCCTTGCATCATGGGCGGCGGCGGCTCCGAGATCGGGATCGGCTCCGGTATCCGAGCCGCTCCGACCGGCGTCGGCATATACCCGGACTGCTGCCCGTGCGCTGTCCCGACGCCTAGACCCGCGGCCATGAGCGCCACGCTTAGCCACCTGCTCTTCATGATCGCTTCCCCCAACTACACCGGGCCTCTCTCTGTGTAGATCGGCCGCACGACCGGCAAACTTGAATCGTTCGCTACAATCGGGAAAGTCAACAGGCCCAAAGACAGGGTGGTGGGTCCGTTTGCCGCTTGCGGCTTAGCGGGCGCCCCCCGCTAAGCCGCAAGCGGACCCACCACCAAAGACAGAGGACAGAGGAATCGACTATCCCAGTCGTAGCAGCGTGACGGCGATATTGCCGCCGAAGCAGACGTCCACGTCGCTGCCGGGGCGGCGGGCGCGGCCGTGATAGTCGCCGTCGTAGTGAAACAGGTCGTCCTCGCGGCGATAACGGAGCGGCAGCGGCGCGGGTTCGAGGGGACAGAACACGATCTCCGGATTCGGGGCGTCCGGCAGAAGATGCGGTAGATTGACGTTCCAGAACGAGCCGGGCACCAGGGGTCGATTGAGAAGGTCGCGTAAGACGGGTAGGACAAGGCGAGCGGCGCGCTGCCAGTCGAAGTCGAATCCGCGCCGGCGATAGTGCGAGAGCGCGATGCCGGCGCGGCCGTGCAGCGCTGCTTCGCGGACCGCGGCGACGGTGCCGGAATGGTAAACGTCGGCCCCGAGGTTGCCGCCGGCGTTGATGCCGGCCAGGACGCAATCCGCGTCCGGCGCCAGGTCGTGCAGCGCGACGCGGACGCAGTCGGCGGGCGTCCCCTCGACCGCGAACCGCTCCGCGGTGAGCTGCCGCACGCGAATGGGGGAGTCGGTCGTCACGCGATGACCGCAGCCGGAGTGGCCACAGGCCGGAGCGGCGACGCGGACCTCGCCCAGTTGGTGGGCCGCGGCGAGCAGTGCCTCCAGGCCCGGGGCGTCGATGCCGTCGTCATTGGTGAGCAGGAGTTTCATGATGTTATCGTAGAACGTGTTTACGTGTCGCGCGGTTCGCGCGACACGTAAACACGTTTTGACGCTCTACAATGTCCCCATGCCTGACTTCGTCTCCTGCCCCAATTGCGGTTGCCGCGTCCAGATGCTGCTGGCCCTGACCGGCCAGCGGGTTCGCTGCGCCAGCTGCGGGCATCGGTTCGAGATCGGAGCCGCCGAGGAGCCGCAGGTCGAGCGTCTGCCGCCGCTGGAAGCGGTGCCGGTCGACGACCCGCCGCGCCCCGAGGCCGAACCGTCCTGGCCGGAAGGCGATCGGTATCCGCCGCGCCGCTTCAACATTGACGTCGCGCTCCGGCCGCTGCTGGAGGATGAGGAGGGTCTACCCTACTGCCCCGGTTGCGGGCGGCGCGTCCGCTGGGAAGCGTACCAGTGTCCCCACTGCGAGGAAGAATTCGAGGATGATTCGGACCTGCGCCGGCAGCGGCGCCGTTCCGGCGGGCCAGCGCGGCGCGACACGCTGCCGCACCGTGGTTCGACGATCGCCCGGATGGGTACCGCCAGCCTGGCGCTCGGCATGTTCTCGATCTGTTTCGGGCTGACGGCCGTGGTGGGACTTCCCCTCGGCATTATCGCCCTGGTGCTGGCGAACAACGACCTGGAGGCGATGAACAACGGCGTCCTCGACCCGCGTGGACGCAGGGAGACGAGTTCCGGCCGCGGCAACGCCATCGCTGGCGTCGTCTTCTGCGGCCTCTTCGCCGGCACCTGGCTGCTGTTGTGGTTTTGGACCCACTGAGCCGATAGGATGGTTTCAACCTACGGATTGCCGCTTGCGGCTAAGAGTCTGTCCCGGAAGGGGTTGTTTTCTACGAGCCGCGACCGTTAGGGAGCGTTTTTCGTA
>JBBQPD010000961.1:0-2926 GCA_038331535.1 Gemmatales bacterium
GATGATCCCTATCTAGCCGCTCGCGTCGAAGGCGCTTGGAACAAGGGATGTCTGTTGGTTGCGGCTTCCGGTAACAACGGTAATACAACCCAGATATACCCTGCGGCGTACCCTCACGTACTCTCAGTCGGCGCAAGTGACAGTACCGATACACTGGCTGGTTTCTCGACATACGGATCCTGGGTCAACGTATGTGCGCCTGGTGGACAAGGTGCAACAATTTCTTTGCCGACGACATCCGAAAAAATACTGTCAGCCTGGATCGGTTCGGCCACTGCGTATCAGTACTTTTGGGGCACTTCCATGGCTTGCCCGCATGTCTCTGGAGAAGCGGCACTGATCTGGTCGCAGAACCCGGCGCTTACGAACGCTCAGGTTAGAAGCCTCATCACCTCGAACACCAATACCGATACAGTAACCCCCTACTCTTCAACGCATACAATCGGCGGCGGCCGTGTCAACGCGTACAAGGGGCTGAAGGCGGCGAAGACTGATTTCAACAAGGATGGCATCCCGGACTTTGTGTTGACCAACGCGACCACACAGCAGGTCGCATTCTGGTACATGAGCGGCGCCTCCGGAAATACCGTGTCATCAGGGGCCAATGTCACACTCAGCGGCAGCAATGCAACGATGCCGTCGGGGTGGGTTATGGCCGGCGCGGGTGATTTCGATAGGGATGGAATTACGGACCTGGTGCTTGACAATCCGTCCACCGGAGCCGTTGCAATCTGGTATCTGAGCGGGACCGGCGGGAATGCTATATCCGGTGGCGTGAATGTAACATCAGGGGGCAGCGTCACGTACTTGGCCTCCGGCTGGGTTGTAGCGGGAGTTGGCGATTTCGACGGCGACGGCACGCCCGATCTCGTCCTCAACAACGCCTCGACAGGAGGAGTCGCGTTTTGATATATGGGAGGGACGTACGGATCGGAAGTCCTCTCCGGCAGCAATGCGAACTATGGCGGCAGCACCTACTATCTCAGTTCCGGGTGGGTCGTTGCCGGCGTAGGAAACTTCAATAACGACAGCGTGCTGGACCTGGCGCTCTTCAATCCATCGACTGGCGGCGTGGCCTTCTGGTACATGAGCGGCGGAGACGGCAGCACTCTTCTTAGCGGAAGCTATGCCACGAGCGGCGGGGTGACCACTGTACTGCCCACCGGCTGGGTCGTATCAGGCGTCGCCGACACCAACGGCGATGGCAAACCGGACCTAATCCTGAGTCAGCCGTCTACCGCCACCGCTGGGATCTGGTTGATGGGCGGCTCAGACGGGAACAACGTCACGAGCGGGTCTACGCTGGCAACTGCAATTACGTCCGGCTGGAGTATCGTCGGGCCGCGCTAAGCTAGAAATTGCAGGGCCGAGCCGCCACCTCCGCTCCACCGGCTCCTGACGCCGGCACACTCACGCCCGAAATACAACTCAGCGCGATCTCCGAACAAAAATAATCACGGCTCGCCTGTTCACCGATTTCCACCGGCGAACAGGCGGGCCACGGCTCGCGTCGAACGTGAATTTGATACTACCGGCCCTGATCTACCACCACGTCCATCAGCTCGCGCTCGGGCGGGTCGGCGAAGAACGGGGCGAACTTTTCGCCGGCTGCCACCACCGCCTCGTCCGCGCCTGCCGCGTCGGCGTTCGCGTGGGTGTCGAACAGGAAGACTGCTATGCCACGGTCGCCGGCGATCAGCACCTGCGCGCCCTGGAAGCCCGGGCGGCGCTCCAGCGCCGGCAGGACCGTCGAATTCCACATCTCCGTCGCGGCCTCCGCCTGGTCAAGGTGCAGCTTGGCCTGAGTCACTCTCGCTACCATCGTTCATTCCCTCCTTCATAATCAATGCATCGCTGTATTGTAGTTAGGAGTGTAGAACCGAGGTCTTCAGAAAGCCTTCAGCGACCGAAAAGCGAGCCGAATAAGCGGACGGCGTTAGTGAAATCGTAATAGTTGCGGCATCGCATCCGTGCCCGAATGGGCACTTGGCCGCAGGCCCCAGAGCGAAGCCGTTCACGGCGTCGGCGCCGGCCAACCATCACGGGGTGGCCGGCGTTCACGGCGTCGCCATCGGCCGCCGGCCCCATAGCGAAGCCATTCACGGCGTCGGTGCCAGATAACTGCGAACAGACGTGGCGCCCCAACGCAACAATCGAAGAAGGCTCGGACTGTGTGCAGCCCGGGCCTTCGGTGTGAGCATTGTTGGTTGCTGGTATCAGGCGCGGAGGACGCCGCAGAATTTCGCCGGGTTGCTCTCGTAGCCGGGGACGACGGCCTTCAGGTCCAGCACGCCGAGGTGGCGCTGGGCGACTTCGCCGAAGACGTCGCGGAAGTCGGTGGTGACGGCGAGGTCGCGGTTCTCGTAGAGCTGCTCCGGCGCGAGGCCCGGCCACTGGCCCAGGACCTTGCCGCCGTTTACCGTGCCGCCGAGCGCCATACAGCAGGTGGCGTGGCCGTGGTCGGTGCCGCCGGTGCCGTTCTGGCGCACCGTGCGGCCGAACTCGCTCATCGTGAGGATGACGACGTCGCTCATCCTGTCGCCGAGATCGGTGTAGAGCGCGGCGATGCCCTGGCCGAACTCGCGCAGGCGGTTGGCGATCGTGCCCTGCGCCGCCCCCTGCCGCGCATGCGTGTCCCATCCGCCCAGCTCGGCAAACCCGACCTCCAGGCCGACGTTCGCCTTGACGAGCTGCGCGATCTGCTGAAGCGTGCGGCCGTAGGGCGTGCGGGGATAGTCGGCGCCGGCAGCAGGCGTGTAGCCGGCCGCCGTTATCTTCTTGACGACCTTGACGGCGGCGAACGCCTCCTTGCCCGTGCCGTGCAGGACGTCGCCGGTCTCGTGGCTGTACATCGCCTCGAATCCGCTCGGCGCCTGGCCGGCCTCCTCCATCTCCCCGTTCGCCATCATCCGCCGAAGGGGAGCCC
>JBBQPD010000962.1:0-2925 GCA_038331535.1 Gemmatales bacterium
AGAAAGGATGTCCAAACCTTTCGATGCGACGCTGAAGACGTTGCTGGAATTATCGCCGGGGGACTGGCCCGTCCTTCTCGGATTACCAGCCGGGGTGACGCGGGTCGTGGACGCGGACACGTCCACCGTCAGCGGCGCGGCGGACAAGGTTCTGCACGTAACAGGCCCGCCGGACTGGCTCCTCCATCTGGAGTTTCAGACCGGGCCTGACCCGTCCTTGCCGCGACGAATGCACCTGGATAACGCAGTCCTGGAGGACCGTCACGACCTGCCTGTGTTGAGCGCCGCCGTGCTACTCGCGCCACGGGCGAATCTGAAAGTCCTTAACGGCCTTTACGAGCAGCAGTTTGCAGGCGAACGGTATCTCTCGTTTCAATACCGTGTAATCCGGATTTGGGAATTGCCGGTGCAACCGTTGCTAACGGGTGGGCTGGGGCTGTTGCCCCTCGCTTGCATTTGCGAGGTCGAACAACCAGAATTGCCCGGAGTGATCGAGAGAGTGAAAGAGCGAGTTGCCACTGTTCCGAGAGCGGAAGCGGCCCGACTGTGGACCGCCGCTTACGTGTTACTAGGCCTACGCCACTCGATAGAACTCGCCGAGAGGCTGCTGCAAGGAGTGATTGCAATGGAAGATTCGGTGACGTACCAGGCGATCGTCGGTAAGGCAGAACGGAAACTCTTGCTGCGTCAGGGTACCAAGCGGTTTGGGGCGCCAACAGCAGAGGCTCTCACGGCGTTCAACGCCATCACTGCTCCGGCTCAGCTGGAAGACTTGGGGGATCGTCTTCTCGACGTCGGGAGTTGGGAGGAGCTATTACAGATGCCCGGAACCGAGGGTTGATTCAATGGAAGACTCAGTGACCTACCAGGCGATCACCCGAAAGGGAGAGCGGAGAATGTTGATTCATATGGGCACCAAGCGATTCGGAGCGCCTTCCGCCGAGGTTCTCGCGTCGCTGAATGCCATTACCGATAACGCCCGCCTCGATGAATTGGGCGTGCGCCTGCTCGAAGTCGGGAGCTGGGAGGAACTGTTGGGCACTTCGGTTTCCGGCGCTGGTGCTTGATGATTGCGTGAAATCGCGCCGCACCGTCTGGCGTTCGTGCCCCGCGTCGGTTAGAAAAGTGACATGGCGTCACTACTCACCATCCAGGGACCGAACCAGGGACAGCGCTTTTCGCTGGATGGGGAGTCCACGGTCATCGGCCGGCAACCGGACGTCGGCGTCTTCCTCGAATCGCTGGCCGTCAGCCGCCAGCACGCCTGCGTTTTGAATCAGCACGGCACTTACTACCTCGAAGACCTACGCAGCAGCAACGGCACCTACCTCAACGGCCGGCGCGTCACCGGCCGGACGCCCCTCACAGCGCGTGACGCGGTGCAGATCGGCCCCTACGTGCTGGCTCTTCAGCCGGACCCGTGGGCGACTCTGTCTGAGACGCAGTCGATCGTCCGCGCCCGCGTCGATGCTGCACCGAGCAACCAGACGCTTTACGCCCAGAATCCCAGTTACAAGCTGCAAGTCGTCCTCGAAATCTCCCGCGACCTCGGCCGCACGCTCGACCAGGACGCCCTACTCGGGTTGCTGCTCGACCACCTGTTCCGACTTTTCCCTCAGGCCGATCGCGGGATGGTGCTCCTCTGCGACCGGGACCGCTACCTGGTCCGCGCGCAACGCACGCGCCTTACCAAAGCGAGCGATCAAGCCGAGTTTCACTACAGCCGCACCGTCGTCAAAAAGGCACTGGACGAAGGCGTCGGCCTGCTGAGCGAAGACGTCGGCACGGACGCGGCCCTGCCGCTCACGCACACGTTGATGTCGCTCAACCTGCGCTCTTTCCTGTGCGTACCGCTGATCGGCGGCGAGAAGCGGCGTCTGGGCGTGATCCAGCTCGATTCCGTGCGGCCGGAGTTGTCCTTCCAGAATTCCGACCTGGAGCTACTGACGGCCATCGCGCTGCACGTCGCCGTGGTGCTCGAAAACGCCGCCCTGCACGCCGAGTTGCTGCGCGAGTCGCGGCTCCTGCAAGAGTTGGCCCTGGCACGTGACATTCAGCAGTCGTTCCTGCCGGCCGAATTTGGGCTGCTCGAAGAGCAGGGGGTGGAACTGTTCGCCCATGTCGATCCGGCCCGCGAGGTGTCGGGCGACCTGTACGATTTCTTCGTGTTGCCGGACGGGCGGCTCGCATTCTTCCTCGGCGACGTGTCCGGCAAGGGCATGCCGGCGGCCCTGTTCATGGTCGCCGTGCGCACGCTGATCCGCCACCTGGCACCGGCGGCAAGCGGCCCGGCTGACTTGCTGATGCGCCTGCATGCCGCCCTCGTGGCCGACAATCCGACGAACTTGTACGTGACGCTGGCGCACGGCGTCTACGATCCGAGTGATGGTTCGATGGTCCTTTGCGCCGGCGGCCATCCGCCGCCGTTACGCCGTGATGCCGTCGGCACAGTCGCTCCCGTCTCCATGCGCCCCAGCTACATGCTCGGCTCGCCGATCCTCGACCCGGTCCTCTCCGACACGCGCCTACGGCTGCTTCCGGAAGAGACGCTCATCCTGTACACGGACGGCTTCACCGAGGCCCGCGCACCAGAGGGCGACGATCTCTTCGGCGTGGAGCGACTGTGTGCGCTCCTGGGTGGAGCGCGAACGGTACTACCGTTGAACGAATGTGCCGCCGAGGCGAGCGCCGCCGTTCGCCATTTTACCGACCAGGAGGAGTTGCAGGACGATCAGACGTTGCTTTTGTTACGGCGACGATGATTGGAACAGTGCGAGTAGTACGCTCTGAGTACTGAGTGTCTGTCCCACAAGGGGGTTCTACGAGCCGCGGGCCGCCGGGGGCGGTGTGAACAAGCCGCAGAAAAACCGCCCAGGACGGGGCGGGGCGGTAGAATAGGCCCCCGTTGGGGACGGCGAGGAGTGG
>JBBQPD010000963.1:0-2923 GCA_038331535.1 Gemmatales bacterium
GTATGGCGAGCGGGGGGCGTCAGCCCCCCGGTGAGTCACCGGGGGGCCGACGCCCCCCGCTCGCCATACGACCTCAACCCTTCTTCTCGAAATACTTCTTCGACCCGACCGGATCGGGCTGCATCGAGTCGGCCCCCGGCGTCCAGTTCGCGGGACAGACTTCGCCGTTGTTCTCGAAGTGCTGCAAGGCGTCCAGCACGCGCACCGCCTCGTCAATGCTGCGGCCCAGCGGCAGGTCGTTGACCAGGGCGTGCCGCAGAATACCCTCCTTGTCGATGAGGAACAGGCCGCGCAGCGCGACGCCGGCCTCTTCCAGCAGCACGCCATAGCTGCGCGAGATGTTCTTGGTCAGGTCGGAGATGATCGGGTAGCCGATCTTGCCCAGGCCGCCGGCCTTGCGCGGCGTGTTGGTCCAGGCCAGGTGCGAGAACTTGCTATCCACCGAGACGCCGATGACCTCGGCGCCGCGCTTGTGGAAATCGGCGATCTTGTCGCTGAAGGCGATGATCTCGGTGGGACAGACGAACGTGAAGTTGAGCGGGTAGAAGAACAGGATGACGTACTTGCCGCGATAATCGGAGAGTTTAATGTGCTTGAACTCGTCGCCGATCACCGCGTCGGCGGCGAAGTCGGGGGCGGGTTTGGTTACCAGTGCGGTCACTCGTGGTCCTCCGGCAGGGGTTGCGAAGGGCGATACCTCCTTATTCTTAGCGACGCGCGCCGCCGCTGGCGAGTCGCGCGCGGCGCGCGCAACGTAAACAATTCACAGACCCAGTACGTCGTTCATGCCGTAGCGGCCGGCGGGCTTGCCGACGAGAAACTTGGCGGCTTCCAGGGCGCCGCGGGCGTAACTGTCGCGCGACGATCCCTTGTGGACCAGCTCCAGCGTCTCGCCCAGGGTGCTGAAAAGGATGGTGTGTTCGCCGACGTTGTCGCCGCCGCGAATGGCGTGCATGCCGATCTCGTGCGGCGTCCGTTCGCCGACGATCCCTTCGCGGCCGTGGCGTAGTTCCGTTTGTCCCATCGCCTGCTGAATGATGCGCGCGAAGTGCAGGGCGGTCCCGCTCGGCGAGTCCTTCTTGTAGCGGTGGTGCCATTCGATGATTTCCGCGTCGAAGTCCTTGCCGTTGAGCATCTCGGCGGAACGGCGCACCAGGTCGAACAGCACATTGACGACGAGGCTCATGTTCGGGGCCATCAGCAAGGCGGTTTCATGGGCCGCTTCCTCGATGAGCGCGCGCTGCTCCGCCGTGTGGCCGGTGGTGGCCACGACCAGCGGGATGCGCCGCGAGACGCAAGAGTCCAGCACGTTCATCGTCCCTACCGGCATGGAAAAATCGATGACCACGTCCACGCGCTGGCCGAGCGGCAGCGCCGAGCGCACCGGGATGCCGAGCGTGCCCAGACCGCAGATGTCGCCGATGTCGCGGTCCTGGCAGGGGTTGTTCAGCGACTCCAGGGCGAAGCCGAGCGTCAGGCTTTTGTCGGCCTGGGCCAGGTGGACCAGACGCTGTCCCATCCGCCCGGCGGCGCCGTTGATGGCGATGACCGTTTTCACGAATAAACCTCGATGGCCTGGATGATCGCGTCGAGATCGTTCGGAACCTGGACGGCCCGATTCGCGAACGATGCGCGCCGGACGCCGCGGCTGCCCAGCACCTCGTCAAACGTCTTCTGGTCGGCGCTATGGTAAGCCACGGTCGCGGTCGGGTCTTTCAGCGCGTGGCCGGTCAGGATGCAGACGACGCGCTCGCCGGGTGCGATGACGCCTTCCTGGCACAGTTTCCGCGCCCCGGCGACGCTCGCCGCCGATGCTGGTTCGCAGCCGAGGCCGCCGGCGCCGACCTTCGCCTTGGCGTCGAGGATCTCCTGATCGCTCGCCTCTCGCACCAGTCCGCCGCAGCGGTCCAGCGCCCGCAATGCCTTCGGCAGGTTTACGGGCAGGTTGATTTCGATGGCGCTGGCGATCGTCGAGGCGCGGAGTTTCTCGGCCGCGAGGCGATCGAAGTAGCTCGCGCTCTTCTTCACGTCCGGCCGGCCGTTGTTCCAGCGCAGGCCGAGCTTCTCGTAGAGCTGGTAGAACGTGTTGGCGCCGACGGCGTTGATGACGGCCAGGCGCGGCAGCTTCTTCAACAGGCCCAGCTCGCTCAATTCCATGAACGCCTTGCCGAAGGCGCTGACGTTGCCGAGGTTACCGCCCGGTACGACCACCCAGTCGGGCGCCTCCCAGCGCAGTGCCTCCAGGACGCGGTACATCACCGTCTTCTGTCCTTCGAGCCGGAAGGGGTTGACGCTGTTGACGAGGTAGATGCCGAGCCGGCGCGAAATCTGTTGCACGCGCTGCATGGCGTCGTCGAAGTCGCCGGCGATCTGCACCGTCAGGGCGCCGTGGTCGAGCGCCTGGGCGAGCTTGCCGTAGGAAATCTTGCCGCTGCCGATGAAGACGACGGCCTTCATCAGACCGCTCGCCGAGCAGAAGACGGCGAGCGAGGCGCTGGTGTTACCGGTGCTGGCGCAGGCGGCACGGCGGGCGCCGACCATGCGCGCGTGCGTGAACGCCGCCGTCATGCCGTTGTCTTTGAAGCTGCCCGACGGGTTCAGCCCTTCGTACTGGAGAAAGAGGTTGCCCGGCGTCACGCCGACGTAAGGCGCGACGGCGTCGGCGCGTTGCAGGATGGTCTGCCCCTCGCCGATGGTGAGAACCTGCTCCGGCCGGGCGAAGGGCAGCAACTCATGAAAACGCCAGACGCCGGAGAAGCTGAGCGGGTTGAGCCGGTCCGACCATTTCGCCTCAAAGTCGCGGAGCGATTTCGGCGGCGCCAGCTGGTTCCAGTCGTAGGCGACGTCCATCAACGAGGCGCACTTCGGGCACTGGAACGAGGTGTCCTCGACCGCGGCGGTGGCGGCGCAATCGGGGTTGATG
>JBBQPD010000964.1:0-2918 GCA_038331535.1 Gemmatales bacterium
CGGCACGATGGCGATGCAGCGCGGCCGGCTCAACCCGTACAAGCTCGGCATCGAGCTGCTGCGCGACATCGAGGACCGCTGGAACAAGGGGCGCTTCGGCAAGGAGTACGACGAGTGCGACGACCTCGACAAGAAGCGCAAGTGGGACCTGAACCTCGGCCTGGGGCGGAAGAAGATCTTTGAGGTGCGCCGCGTTCACAACGACATTACCTTCATCGACACCTTCCTGACTCCGGAGTTCTGCGCTCGCCACGGCTTCTTCTCGTTCTCCTACCAGGACCAGGGGGGACATTACGTCATCGAGTCGCGCGAGTTTGAAAAAATCAAGCAACGGCTCCTGTTCGGCTTGACTAACTTCGGAAAACCGTGGATCTATGTAGTAGACGGTAATTTCCGCAACCGCGGCGAATTGCTGCTGCGGCACCAGTTTAACGGCGTCGAAATCCGTACCGACCTGGCTACCGAGGTGCTGACCAACGTCCAGTTCATTTGGGGTAGACCGGTTCACCTGCACACGCTCGTCGATGGCAAGCCGACCATGTTGTCCTTCGACGGCACGGAACACACCACGAAGACCGGAGGAGAGATCGATGACCCTCGAAAACACGCTCCAGCAAAATCTCGCTAAATGGCGCTTTCCTGCCGGCGACCGCCGCACCCTGACCGCCGAGAACGACGGCTGGGTCGCCGCGGTACATGCCGACAGCGCCGATACCGTGGGCTGCCACGTCTGGGAAGTCACCCTGTCCCGCCCCGCCGGCCCGACCGGCGCCGTCGATCTGAAGGCGCGCGCGCAACGCATTGCCGACTCGGTCACCGGCCTGCTGGAGCCGCTGAAGCTCCTGGAGGTAGACGCGCCGGGAGGGACAGCCCTGCTGCGCAGCGAGGCGCCGAAGCAGTCAGGCGACAGCCTGTTCTACTACGAAGTGCTGCTCGGCGCCGACGGCGCCGCCAGTGCCCGCCGCTACCAGGCCGAGCGCGCCGGCAAGCGCAAACAGATCGCCTACTCGCTGACGCACGAGGCGCTGGCCAAGCTGGCCGGCGATCTTGCGGTGTGACGCATATTGCCGCTTGCGCCTTGGCAGGGCGGCTTCTAACTTTGAAGCCGCCCTGCATTCGGACGTTGCTTTTCCCACCACATTGGCTATAGTCTGCGCTCGGTTCACGACCAGGATGGTCGTTCCGCGCGACGCGCACCGCAGCCGGCAGGGAGGCCGCTCATGTCACCACTTGTTCATCCCGTCGGACCGTCGTCCGAGCGCCTGGAATACGCCCGCCGCGTGCTCCGCGCCGAGGCCGCCGCCCTCGAAGTCGCCGCCGACCGCGTGGACGCCGCCTTTTCGCGGGCCGTCGATCTGCTGTGGCGGCGAACCGGCCACTATCATGGCCGCGTCGCCGTCACCGGCACCGGCAAGTCGGCGGACGTCGGCCAAAAGATCGCCGGCACCCTCAATTCCACAGGCACCCGCGCTTACGTCCTCGACGCCACCCGCGCCGTCCACGGCGACCTGGGCATGATCCATCCCGACGACGTCGCCCTGGTGCTGTCGCACAGCGGCGAGAGCGAGGAGATCCTGCGCCTGCTCGCCCCGTTGCGGCCGCTGGTCCGCGCCGTCATCGGCCTGACCGGCAACCCCGACGGCACGCTGGCGCGCCTGGCCGACGTCGCCCTGAACTACGGGCCGATCGACGAGGTGTGCCCGCTCGGTCTCGCGCCCAGCGCCAGCACGACGGTCATGCTGGCGGTCGGCGACGCCCTGGCGTTCACGCTGAGCCGCGAGCGCGACTTCACACGCGAGGACTTCGCCCGCTACCACCCGGCCGGCAGCCTGGGCCGCAAGCTGCTCAAGGTCGAGGCAGTGATGCGCAAGGGCGGCGACCTGCGCGTGGCCCGCGCCAGTGACACGGTGCGCGACGTCTTCGCCCGCGCCCGGCACCGCGGCCGGCGCACCGGGGCGGTGCTGCTGCTCGACGAGCATGGCCGGCTGTCCGGCATCTTCACCGACAGCGACCTGGCCCGGCTGATCGAGTCGCGCCGCGACGAACAGCTGGACCGGCCCGTCGCCGAGGTGATGACGGCCGACCCGATCACGGTGACCCTGGGCACGCGCATCCTCGACGCCGTCGAAGTGCTGCGCCGCCACAAGATCAGCGAGCTGCCCGTCCTCGACGCCGAGCGCCGCCCCATCGGCATGCTCGATGTGACCGACCTGATCGGGGTTGCGGAAGAGCGCGCGGAGTCTGGCGTGCGGAGTCCGGAGTTGAAGAAGGCACTGAGCGCGTAGTCCTCCCTGTTTACGTTTCGCGCGGATTCACGCGAAACGTAAACAGGGGGGGTGGAGTGACAGGGGGTGTTCGGCCGATGAATACCGGTGGTACCACGCTCCGGGATCGTTGCGCCGCCATCGAGCTTCTGGTTGTGGACGTGGACGGCGTGTTGACGGACGGCGGCATCGTGTACGGCACCGGCGGGCTGGAAGTGAAACAGTTTCACGTCCGCGACGGCTTCGGCCTGCGGTCGTGGCAGCAGCTGTGCAAGCGCACCGGACTGATCACCGGCCGCAGCTCGCCCGTCGTCGAAGTGCGCGCCCGCGAGGTCGGCATCGAGTTCGTCTACCAGGGCGCCCGCGACAAGTGGCCGGCGTATCAGCGGTTGCTCGACGAGACGGGCGTCGCCCCGGAAGCGGTCTGCTACGTCGGCGACGACCTGCCCGACTTGCCGCCGCTGCGGCACAGCGGCCTGGCCGTCGCCGTCGCCGATGCCTGCCCCGAGGCGCGAGCCGAGGCACACTACGTCACGCGGACGCCGGGCGGTTGCGGCGCGGTCCGCGAGGTCATCGAGCTGGTGCTGCGCTGCCAGGGACACTGGCAGACGATGGTTGAGACATTTACGAGCCGCGACCGTCAGGGAGCGCTCC
>JBBQPD010000965.1:0-2914 GCA_038331535.1 Gemmatales bacterium
CGAATGACCTCGAAGACCGCTCTTCGTATTCGCGTTTCGACTCCAACGAAGCGCACCTTCTGGCCCTGTTCGATCGGCAAGACGCGAAGGTCGGTGAGCTGTTGCGCGTTCTCGTCTACGTCCCGGCCAAGCGGGCGCGGCTGATCTTCACAATGGAAGGCTTCACGGTCCTCGATTATTTCACGGCCAGGACGGACAACACGCGCGGTCATTATCACGTCGTCGAAGTGCCGATCAAACGCCGGCAATTACCGCACTTCTATTTGCGTGGCCGCATCCTGGAAGCCGAAGAAATCGCCCAGGCGGAGCGGCCGCAAATCGCCCCGGTCGAGCGCGCGGAGAAACTCGAGGAATCGACGGACGAGGGCCGAGACCTGCGCCGCTGCCGCATCGACGTGATCGACCCGAAGGCGCTGCCCGGCGGCGAATGGTTGCGCGTCGAAATGAAAACGGATCGCGCCGAATACAAGCCGGGCGAAGAGGTGGAAGTGCGCGTGAAAGTGACCGACCGTCAGGGAAAGCCCGCTGCCGCCGAGGTGTCGCTGGCCGCCGTCGATGCGAGCGTGTACGCCTTCGGCGAGGACCGACTGTCCGCGCTGGCGGCACTTTTCGACGACCCGCATCCGGCCCAGCGCTTCTACGTCAAGGCGTGGCGCAGCAACCCCGGCAAGCGCTGGGCCATCCTGGCGGAACGGGCGCGGAATCAGGACAAAGCGATCCAGGATTTGCAGATGGCCGCGAAGACCGCGGAAGCCAAGATCTCCAGGGATGGCGGGGGACGGGACGGACTCGCCGCCCTCCCGCGCGAACGGACACTACCGGGGGAAATGCCCGTCGGCAGTATTCCGCTGGCACGCTTGCGTTCCGACTTCCGCGAAACGGCAGCCTGGCAGCCGCAGCTTCGCACCGGAGCCGACGGCGAGCTGCGCACCTCGTTCAAGCTGCCCGATTCCCTGACGAGCTACCGGTTGAGTGCCGTGGCCCTGACGAAAGCGACGGAGATCGGCAGCGGCCGCGCCGAGTTGCGGTCATCATTGCCACTGGCGGTGCAGGTCATCCTGCCGCGCTTCGCCGTCGAGGGCGACCGCCTCGCCGCCGTCGGCGTCATTCACAACAACGGGCCGCGCGAGCGCGTTTGTGATGTCGCCTGGCAGATCGAGGGCGCCGCGCTCGATGGTCAGCTCGAAACGAACTTGCTCGACAACTGGAAGCAGGACGGTGGCTCGGCAAGCGGCAAGCTGACGGTCCCGGCGGGCAAATCGGCGCGCGTCGGCCTGTGGCTGAAGTTCGACCGCCTCGGCTCGGCCAGGGTGATTTTCCGCTGCGGCGACGACGCCGAGGAGCGGACGTTGCCGGTGCGTGCTCTTGGGCGCGAACGGTCCGTCAGCTTCGACGGCGCGTTCACCGGAACGACGAAAGTGCGTCTCCCGGCCGGATTCGCCGCGCGCGACGTGCGTGTCGTCCTGACCCAGAACCATGTGGCCCAGGCGCTCGACGGTATCGCCGGCCTGGTCGAATACCCCTACGGTTGCGCCGAACAGACGATGAGCCGATTCTTGCCCGCTGTGCTGGTGCGCGAGGCGTCGCGGCGCGGTCCGCTGACGCTGCCGCCGGACGTCGAGGTAAAACTGCCGCTCGTGCTGGAGCAGGGGCTGACGCGCTTGTACAAGTTCCAGCACACCGACGGCGGTTGGGGATGGTGGGAACAAGACAAGACCGACCCGCGCATGACCGTTTACGTCGTCTACGGCCTGGCCCGCTGCGCCGGTGCCGGAGTGAAGGTCGATGCCGAGGTGCTGGCGCGCGGCTCGGCCTGGTTGCGGACGGCACTGCAAGACGGGCGTTTGACCGGCTTGATCGCAGCCCGCGCCTGGCTCGCACTCACTCATGTTGGAAATGTCGAAGCCGCGGCGCTGCGTGGGTTCGCGGAGCAACTGCTGGTCAAGGGAGGCCTGTCCGAAGCGCGCTGCCTCGTCGCCCTGGCCTGCAAGGGCGCCGGTCTGTTCGACGTGGCGGAGCGACTCTGGGCTGCGACGCGCTCATGGCAGCCCGAGACAGCCGAGGAGGTCGCCCTGTTTCTGAAGGCACAGATCACGTTTACCGAACCGCTGGCGTCCTGCCATCGCAGCGCCGGGCGCTTGATGAAGCTGCGGTCCGGTCTCGGCTGGGACAGCACGCAATCCACCGCCGCCGCCCTCGACGCGCTCTCGCTACTGATCCCCCGCCTCGAACCGGCCGCGCCGTTGAAGACGGTGGCCGTCACCATCGGCGGCAGCAAGGCGCTGACCTTGTCGAAGCCGGACGAATTGAAGGCGCCGGTCTACCGCGCTCACCTGGCCGGAGAACGCTTGCCGATCCAGGATCCTCTGGAGATCGAGTTGGTCGCCGAAGGCGGGGCAGCGGTCTATTACACGGTGGAGGCGCTCGGCACCCAACGGCAAGACCAGGTCGAACCCATCGGCGACGCGATCAAGGTGAGCCGCACGTTCGAGACGCTCGATGGCCGTCCGCTCGCGGGCAAGATGACGGCGGGCCAGTCGTTCGCGGTGCGATTGCGCGTCGATCTGGAGAAGCCGCGCAACTACGTCCTGATCGAAGATCGCCGCCCTGCCGGCTGCGAATTCGCCGACGATCATCTTCACGGCAGAGGCGCGGCCGAACTCGCCAACGTCGAGTTCCGCGACGATCGTGTGTGCGCTTTCGCCGCGTCGTTGCCTGCGGGCCGGCACGAGTTCGTCTACTTCCTGCGCGCCGAGACGCCGGGCGTCAGCCAGATATTGCCGGGCTGTGCGTACCCGATGTACGAGGACAAGGTCCGCGGCGAGACGGGAGCAGCGCGGTTGGAGATTGTCCCACGCCGGCCGTGAGGGTCTCAACGAGCCGCGACCGTCCGGGAGCGCTTTGCAAGCGCTCC
>JBBQPD010000966.1:0-2908 GCA_038331535.1 Gemmatales bacterium
GGGAGCGGTGGAAGGAGTTGAAGTAATTGCAGCGTACTTCGTATGGAAGTAGGAGCGGTGCAATTATTGGGGTCTGCATGGCCTGTAAACTTGAAGGGACACCCATTCCCCATTTTCATCACTTCTCTAGCGAGTCGCGGCCAGACGATCGACGAACGCCGTATGTGCCGGCGTGGCCGTGCCCCGCTGCACACAGGCAATCACCGCCGCCAGGTCGCCGCGCAGCAACGCCGGCGCGTCCAGCCACAGGCCCGGAAAGACCTCACTGCGAAACACGCCATCGGCATCCGGCGTCAACAACTCATAGCGGCCGCCGCGCAGCACGAACCAGTCGATCTGCCGCTCGGGCACGCGCCAGACGATGTACTCGCACACGCCGTTTCGCTGGTACGCGAGCAGCTTGCCGCCGAGGTCGAGGCCGGCAGTGCTGGCGGAAATCTCGCCAGCCAACTCCGGACCACGCTCCACGTAATCGTCGGCGCTGATGCGCACCTGGCCGCCGCGTGCCGGGTCGATGAACAGCATCGAATCGGGTTGCGGCACGTTACCCAGGTCGAGCCGGACCGTTGCGTTGCTGTTGCTCTCCACGCCGGGAGTAGCTGCTTCGTAGGTGAACAACCAACCGCCGAGGTGGTTGTGCGGTCGGCCGTGCTGGCGCGAGCGGACGGGGGACGGCATATACACGACTCCGTCGATGAGTTCCGCCTTGTTGACGTGCGGCATGGCGTGATAGCGGCGCTCGAACTCGTCGCGCGTCAGACGTTCGCCGTCGCGCAGCGGAGGAACGGGGGAGAAGTCAGCTGTGGGAGTCACGGGTAGGGTGGGCGTCTCTTGCATGGTCGTCGATGCCCCAATCTGTCCGGGCGAGAATAGGTGAAGTGTACCGCCCCGCGCCAGGGGACACAAGCGCGCCTCGCCAAGTCCCGAAGGCGGAACTAGGATGACGCCATCGCCCATCCTTGCGGAATAAACCACCCATGCGCTATCTGCTCGCGCTGGCGGCGCTGCTTGGGGCGGCCTCCCTCGCTCCGGCGGCGGAGCGGCGGCCCAACTTCGTCCTCCTCCTCGCCGACGATCTCGGCTGGGGCGACGTCGGCTTCAACAGCCGTGCCGACTGGAAGACGCCGCACCTCGACAAGCTGGCTTCTCAGGGCACCGTCTTCAAGCGCTGGTACGTCGCCGCCGTCGTCTGCGCTCCGAGCCGGGCGGCGCTGATGACCGGCAAGTACACCATCCACAACGGCGTCAGCGGCAACAACGACGACCTGCCGCCGGACGCCGTCACGCTGGCCGCGGCGCTGAAGCCGCACGGCTACGCCACCGCCCTGTTCGGCAAATGGCACCACGGCAAACCGCGGCCGGAGCAGAAGAGCTACCGCCATCCGCTCGACCTCGGCTTCGACCAGTTCGTCGGCTTCACTGACGCCCGCGCGGCCTGGGAGCACTTTCCGAAGAAACTCTGGTACGGCCGCGAAGAGAAGCCGGTCGCCGGCCACGCGGACACGATCTTCGCCGATCACGCCATCGACTTCCTCAAGGCCAACAAGGAACGGCCGTTCTTCCTCTATGTGCCGTTCATCATTCCGCATTTGCACGTCGAAGCGACGGCGGAGGACGTGGCCGAGTACAAGGGCAAGTTCGTCGAGAAAGACCCGGCCAAGCCGGTCCGCGCCACCTACGCCGCGATGGTGACGCGCCTCGACAAGGAAGTCGGCCGCATCGTCAAGGCGCTCGACGACCTCGGACTGGCGGACGACACGATCGTTCTCTTCTCCAGCGACCACGGAGCGACATTCGAGGTCGGCAACCAGGGGGCGTCGGCGTTTCACGACAGCAACCGGCCATTCCGCGGAGGCAAGCGCACGCTGCTGGAGGGCGGCATCCGTGTCCCCGCCGTCGTTCGCTGGCCGGGCAAGGTGCCAGCCGGGAGAGAGACGCACGAGATTGTGCATAACATCGACGTGCTGCCGACGTTTCTCGCCGCCGCGGGGGTGAAGCCCGAAGCCGCGTGGAAGGTGGACGGTGCCGACCTGCTCGCGGTCTGGCAGGGCAAGGCGAAGACGCCGGAGCGGACGCTGTTCTGGGAATGGCGCGTCGAGGGCTACAACCAGCTGGCGGCGATGCGCGGCGACCTGAAGCTGTTGGTGACGCCGGGCAATCCGCCGGAGTTGTACAACGTCGAGACCGATCCCGCCGAGCGGCGGACGCGGAACGCGGAGTATCCGATGCTGGTGACGCAGTGGAAGAAGGAGCTGGATGCGTGGCTGGCAACGGAGACGGAAGAGTCGAAATGGGGCAAGACGCCGAAGAAGCCGTGAACGCCTACTGGCGAACACGGTTCTTGTCCCGCGCTAGACGTTTCAGGTTGTTGCTGGAACACGCACAGCGCGAACCGACTCGTGGTCGAAGATCTCCCATTCGCCGTTGGGACGGAAAAAGATGGCTGATTTCCCGCCATACATCAGCATTTCGCGGCGGTCGACCGAAAGGATGTCCCCGTCCTCCAGTTCGATTTCAAACGGTTGAAACGGTTCGGCCTGCTTCGCCGATAAGACCACTCGGTCGAATTCGGTCTTGTCCATGTCTTGTACTCCGCACGAATGAAACTTTAGCCTGGCGATTGTTGCCATCAACGGCGCGCTGAGGGGCTATCCATTGATGATTTCCAAGTTTCCAACTGGATGACAATTCCACAACGCCACTTGTGTGAACGGAACTATGTCCGCCACACTCCAAGTATGTCCGCCACACTTGGCGGACATATTTACGTAAGCATTCGGTAAACCAGTCTACAGCAGCTGCAATGGCCAGCTGCTCGGTTTCGGCTACAACGGTTGGCATGGCCGCCGAGCGTTCCAACACGGTTCTACCGGAAGCCGAGCGGCTGGCCGTGCCTCTCCAGCCACCG
>JBBQPD010000967.1:0-2904 GCA_038331535.1 Gemmatales bacterium
CAGGCGCGTCCGGACGAGGTGTTCGTTCTCGGGCCTAATCTTGTCCGCCATCTGGGCCACGTCAAGGATGCCGTAGTCGCCGTCGAGGGTGCGGCAGGTGACGCCACTGAGGACGGCGGGTCCGCCGGCCTCGTAGTTGTAAATGTGACAGTCCACGTCGCAGATCAGCTCGTCGCCGGGCTGCGTGTGTGCCTTGACGCAAATCTGGTTCGACATGGTGCCGGACGGTACGAACAGGGCCGCCTCCTTGCCGAGCAGCCGGGCGACGCGCTCTTCGAGGCGGATGACGGTCGGATCGTCGCGGAAGACGTCGTCGCCGACTTCGGCTCTGGCCATCGCGGCGCGCATGGCAGGCGTCGGCCGGGTCACGGTATCGCTGCGCAGGTCGATGACGGGGTCGGGCATGGCGGGTGTCCGTGCGTGGTGGGATAGGTCGGCGATGCGGACTATTTGACGAAGGGAGGCGGCGAAAACAAGCGACGGGCCAAGAGGCGAACTCCAACTTATGGTGGCGGAGGCGGAAGAGGCGGGGGCAGTGGCGGAATGGATTCGGTACCCAGATCAAGCACCGAGAACGGCGTACCTGCCATCCGGACGACAAGTCGCGAATCGGCAGTGATCAGAGGGAATCCCAGGCGCTGGGAAGCGGCGACGTAGGTGGCATCGTACACAGTGATTCGGTGGCTTGCGGCGATGACCAGCGCGTCTGCCGTGAGTGACAGCACGGATAAACGGTGCAGGTTGAGTGCCTCAAGAAATGTCAGGTGCTGTTGGGCGTCGGCGAGCGGCAAGCCCGCCTTTTGAATCTGCTTGAGCAGCACGCTAGCGCACTCGAGGTCGAACAACTCGGGGACAAAGAAACGCGCGGCCGGATCGAGGCCCAGGTGCGCGAACAAGGTGTGTGCTTCGCTCGACAGGGCTTCCGCAATAACCAGCTTGATGCCGACACTGGCGTCCACCACACAAGCGATCGGGGTGGTTATCATCGTCCGCGGTCCTCGCGAAGCAGCTCGACGCAATCCGGCGTTCCCGGCGGAGGGGTGAAACTACGGCGCCGCATCTCGGTAAGGAGCGCGTCCTGTGAGAGATCGACCCGCGCCGCACTGACGCCGCGTTGTAGTAACTCCAGAGCTTCGGCTTCCAGCGTGCGGTGGTGAGAGACCGCCAGTTGATGAAGGGAGTCGAGGACATCAATTGGGACATCGCTCAAGTGCAAGATGGGCATTGGTCGTCTCGCGTTCGGGCCAGAGTAGTCCTGCGGCGCGGAGTCTATTTCACGAAACGGCATCAGTGTAAGCAAGCGATCCCCGTTCAGTCGTCGTCGTCGAATTCGTCCATGCCATCGAGTTCGTCTCCGTCCTCGGGGCTGACGGCAAGGCGTGGATGACCTGGCCGAATGGATTTCGGCAGGAATGTGTTGGGGTCTCCGAACGGGATGGTGTAGTCGAATCCGCCGATGCCGCAATGCTTCGTCAATGTGGCCAGGATCTGCCGGCAGCGCTCGGGCGTGTCGTGCGGGCCGGCGAAAAAGTAGGGCCGGCCGGCCTTACCGAACTCGAACTCTTCCGCGCATTCACCCGGATCGACGTCGCCAAACAGGACGATGGCGTCGTGGTAATCGGCATGGGGGTGGAAACCCAGTACTTCTGCGTACTCGACCGCATCTTCGACGAGCTTGCGGGCATAGGCAAGAGGAACGTCGCGCGCCGGGTACTGGATTCGCAGTCCGCGCACGAACTTGCTGTCGTACTCGGAACGGCTGATGACGGCCGACATGGCATTCTTGACGCCGAGGCAATAGCGGTCCACCAGGAAGACGGCGACGGCGACAGAGCCGTTGGGCAGCAACCGGCTCAACAGCACCGAGCCGAGGCCTTCCCTCCACAGCACGTCCGGAACCCAGCAGTGCAGCGGCGGACAGTTCGCCGCGGCCGTGAGCTTTTCGACCAGTCCGCCCGATTGCGCCCGAATGAGGTGGTGTTTATGCTCTTTGCGCTTCGCGTTGCGCCGCTCGAGTTTCTTCTGCCGCTTACGAGGGTCCGTGGCCATGGGTTGCTCCTGCGTTGCATACGCGCGGGATCCGGATGAGGTCGTTGCGGCGACCGTTCGTCCACGAATTCTATGTGCCTCGCCCTAACCTGTCGCCGCCAGAAGTCCCGAGTTCCGCGCCTACGCTCCACACGGGGTTGGAGCATAGGCGCGGAACCCGGGGAGGGCTTTACGCGATCAGACACCGTCCGGCGGCATCAACCCTTTCTCCGCGAGCAACGCTTTCAGCTTCGCCAGGTCGGCTACTGCCTTGTCGGCGCGGTCCTGCGCCTTATCGGCGATTCCCTTTTCATTCTCCGCGAACAGCGGCACGAGTTGGCCGGCTTCCGTGAAGAAGCGCACCCAAGTCGCTTCAAAACCGTTCTGGAATCGACCGACCCAGGTGCCGATCCAGACGCCGAGTTGCTCGCTCCACAATCGCCCATTTTTGTCTGTCGAGATCGCCTGATAACGCTGGTGATCGTCGAGCCGCCAGCCTACCAACGATAAAGTCTCGGGGTCGTAATGGAACAACTCCGGCGTACGGAATGTCCGTTCGTAAATGTCCTTCTTCGTCGTGCGGTCAACGGCAGCGGTTGTGGGCGACAACAGTTCGATGATGAGGTTCGGATAGCGGCCATCCTCGTTCCAGACGGCCCAGTAGGGGCGGTCGTAGGTGCCGTCCACATCCTTGACGAGAAAAACTTCAGGCCCGCGGAAGTCGAGGTTGCGGACCTGACGAGTGCTGTAATAGATGACTGTGCTGCCGCCGACAAAAACATCGTTGTGTCCCAAAAACACAAAGCGAATCTGTTGAATGAGAATATTGATCGCGTCTCGACGCCAGCCGGATGGTTGATTCTCGCCGACCAATTC
>JBBQPD010000968.1:0-2904 GCA_038331535.1 Gemmatales bacterium
GGTTTCGTGGCATTCCGGCTTTCCGAACATGCTGCTTTCCCTTATGGCTTTCGCCCTCCGGTTGGTTCGGTGACCTGCGGGTATTCACGCTCAACCCGCCCTGTGTCGCACAGGAGTCAGCCAAATCGTGACGCGACGCACCGACACTTAGATTCTCGCCCGCATCGTCGGCCGGTCAAGACTCGCCTTCGGAATGGCTCAAAAAGGAATTTGCACGTCGAACCATATCTGCACGCCCGAGTCGGCGTTGACCGTCTTCGCCACGTCGATCCGCAGGAGGGATCGTTCCACGAACGAGAACCAGGTAACGTCGAGGCGCAACCCGGCGCCGACGGCGCAAGCCGTCGGGCCGTATTCATGATTGCGGACATACGCATTTCCAACATCGCAGAAGGCGGCGCCATAGACATTGCGCAGGCCGACGATGTGGTCGAAGGCGTCGTAATGCAACCCCTTCATCAGCGGCACGCGCCATTCGCTGCTGCCGATCCACACCGCACTGCCCTGACGTTCGTTCATGTCGAAGCCGCGGAACAGGTTGCCGCCGCCCAGCGTGAAGAACTCGCCGCGCGTCGGCAGAGCGATCGCCCCATAGGCGCGAAAGGCGAAACGCGAGTCCGAGAACCAGTCCAGGGCCGGCTTCAACAACGGTACTTCGGCACCAACGGCGGTCAAGTCCGGAGCCGATTTCACAAACGAAACCTGCGACGTCAATTTCTGCACGCTATGGGGGCTCAACAGGTTGGCCAGGCCGTTCTCGTAGACCGCATCGACGCGCACGCCGCCTTCCGGATCCCAGTACGGGGTGAGATAATCGAGCCGATAGTGCAGGCCGGCCGTTGCCGTCAGATCGAAGCGCTCCGAGCCGGGCACCGGCGCGCGCACGTCCGGGAAGAAATTATCCTGATACATCAGGAACGCCTCGATGTAGTGCATCGGCGGTAGGTACAGGCTGTCGCCGTACTGGAAGACGTAGCGGCTGAAGAGGACCGCGCGAAAGGCCGTGTCGTCGCCCGATTCCTGCGCGGTGAGCCGCTTCTCCGCTCCGAAGCCGAGCTGGTAATGACTGCCTGGAAAGTGGTCCCACAGGCCCTCGGCTCCGACGACTACGTCGCGATAATCGGTCCGGTAGGCTGCGTAGACGCCGCCGTCGAAGTGCTGCGTCCGATACGCCCCGGCCCGCACGCCCACCATCGACGAGCGCTGATACCACGGATCGTCGTAGGCCGAGCCGTACAACCAGGGGCCGAAGATGATGTTCCAGCGATCGAAGTCGTTGGTCAGGTCCGTCTCTTCGAGGAAGGTGTAGAGCGGCGTGAAACGCCAGCGAATCGGCGTCTTCCAGAAGTTATTGGCCGGGTCGCGGTCGATCAGCACCTGGTCCGGATCGACCGCAATCTGCGTCGGTACTTCCGGGAGGTCAAGCTCTACCTGCACCCGACCCTCGCCGAGAACCGTCACCGTCGCCGGCAGTTCGTCGAGATGATAACAGCTGGCGTTGGGGAGGATCGGGATGCGAATCACGTAGCCGTCGGTGCCGGGCAGGGCGATTCCCAAGACCGTGTCTTCGTCGTACTCCGCTTTTTGACGAAGCTGGATAACGACGTGAACCTTCTTGTCCACCGGTTTCGGCTTCGCTGCGAGAATGGGCAGTCCCCAGGCGGCCTTGTAGCCGAGATCGACTTTCTCCACCGCCCAGTCGCACAAGCCCTTGCCGTAGAGCCAGTCGTGAAAAAACTGCTCCCACGACTTGCCGGTGTACTCCTCCAATTCCCGCTGGAAATCGGCCACGAGCAGAATGCGATAGCGGTAGCGCTCCTGAACGCGGCGCATGCAGGAGAGGAACGCTGCCTCGCCCATGCGGCCCTCGATCATGCCGACGATGCGGCTGCCCTTGTCGTAGCACATGCTGAACAGGTTGATGACATGATCGAACTCGGGCATCGGCCGTACCGTCGCGCCGTTTTCGCCCCGACCGAGTGTGCCATAAAACGTGTAGGCGCGGTAATCCTGCCGCCGGATGTTGGGCAGCCACTCCAGGCCGCGCGGATACGTCATCAGCTTGCTGTCGGCCCCCAGTTTTTTATCGAGCAGGCGATTGCTGAAATACGTCGCCATACCCTCGTCCATCCAGGTCTCGCAGTAGCCATTGGTCCCGACGGCGTTGTACCACCACTGGTGACAGATTTCGTGGGAAACGAGGGCTTCCACGAAGTTGCCGGCGACGTGCGGCATATTGAAGACGCGCTCGTCGATCATCACCAGAGAGCCGCACTCGTTGCCGTTCCAGCCGAAAAACGACTCGGTGATGGTGAACTCCGGATAGGCGTAGGGACCGAACCACTGACTATAAGTCGTGATGGCTTCGCAGGCGATGCGCATCATCTCTTTCGCGTAGTGTTCGTGTTCGGGGAAAGCGAGCACGCGCACCGGCACTGTCCGTCCTGACTCGACGTGCGCCTCCCCCCGCCATTCCTTGTAGCGCGCGCTGCACAGGAAGGCGAAGTCGCGCACCCCGTCGGCACGGATGTCCACCTCGCGCCGGCCGTCGCCGAGGTCGCGGCTGGAGACGATCGCGCCGGTGCAGGCGATGTGTTCCTCTTCGGGCAAAGTCACATGAATACGATAATGCCCAGCCTCGTTGAAAAATGGCTGGTGCCAGGCAATGAACGGCGTGGGCTGCCAGCAAGGGTCGTAAGTCGTGAGGGTAGGCTGTGGAGCTTTCTCTTTCACCGCGTCGGAGCAGCGCGGAGCAGGTAGTTTGCCGTAAACCGCGAACACGGGCAGCCAGTTGCAGAGCGTGGTCACCCCGTTCCAGCGGCCCCAACGTCCTTGCTTCTTCGGCAAGCGCATGGTCATGTCGAGAAGGACAGTGACCGACGCACCGGGCTTCACTTCATAGGG
>JBBQPD010000969.1:0-2902 GCA_038331535.1 Gemmatales bacterium
TGGCGGTGAAGACTCGGAACATCGCTTCTCCGAGATTCGGCGCGGGTACAAGTGCCTCTGAAGTCGCTATTATCCTAAATGCACGTACACTTCGCCGTCAAGCGAGAAACTACATCCACTCGGAGCGCGTGGAAAATTCCCAGGCGAGCCCGGAGCTGACGCTCCCCGCGCGCCGGGGAATTATACGAACAGTCAGAAAAGAACTACATGCCCACCGGCAGCGGCATCGGCTGGGGATTGCCGACCGCCGGGGGTGCTGCCGGAATGACGAGAGGCATGCCGCACGGCGCCGCACAAGGGGCCGTGCAAGGCGCGGAACAAGCCGGGGCGTACTCGACCACGCACTTGTTGACGCACGTTTCGCACTTCTTGAGCTTCACGATCATAACCTTGCGGGTCTTCACCGTGCCGCACGAGTGCGTTGGCCCGCAGCTGTCGCAACTGCTGCCAAACAGGCTGCACGTCCAACAGCGCGGCTCGCAGTAGTCGATACATTTGTCGGTATAGACCGGCTTGATGATCGTCTTGGGCTCCTGGATCGGCTTGCACACCTTCTGGAGACAGCTATCCTGGCAGCCGTCGCCGACGACCACCACGGGCGCCTGGGCCAGGACCAGGTTTGTTCCGACCAGCAGCGCCGCCAGCGCCAGGGCCGAAGAGAATAATTTACGCATCGTCCATTGCTCCTTATGAGAATCCATTCTCGTGTAAGTCGTTTACGTTTCGCGCTCCCACCGAGGAGCGCGAAACGTAAACGGGGAGGCTTCTTTAGAACCCGATCTGCACGCGGGTTCCGAAGCCCTGCACGACGCCGGACGGGACGCCCGCGCCCATGCTCCAGCGGTTGTCGGTGAAGTACTCGAAGTTGATCTTGACGTTGGGGTTCAGGTACCAGTTCAGACCGAATTCGAGGCCGTCCGTCACGCCGCCGTTCACCGGACCATCGTTCAGATTCAGGTAGTTGAAGCGAGCGGCGACTTCCCAGGCGCCGCGGCCCAGCGATAGGCTGCCGTCTTCGGCGCGGGTCAGCCAGAAGTTGGTGGCCGGGCCGGCGAGATAATCGCTGCCCAGGCGGCCGAGGCGACGGTCATACGTGCGATGTTCGCCGGTCAGGAAGTACGACACCTCGACGTAGCCGCCGTTAAACCCACGTGTAGCCGGCGTGCCGCGAAAGGTGCCGTTGGCGGCGCCAGGGAGCGACGCGTTGCTTACGCGGGCGAAGGCGTATTCCGCCTGCACCGACAGCGGACCGCATACGTAGAAGAGTTCCGTTCCGAGGACTTCGGTCGCCTGGGCGTTGAGGTTGCCCGTATCGACGATACGATTCGCATTGCCGGGCAGACCGAGCGTGCCGTAGTCGCCGATCGAATCGCGCATTTGCTGACGCGCCCGGAAGCGCACCTGACGCGGCCCAGTCAGGCCGCCCTGGCCCGCCGCCGCATCGGGCTTCTCCGCGTCGCGCCAGGTGCCGGACGCCGCCAGGTGCAGCAGATGCAAGCCGTCGTTTTCGTAGATGGGCAGGAGGCTCATGCGGCCCGTGTAGCCGTACTGCCCGTCGCCGAAGTTGGCGCCGTCGTTGTTATGGAACTGGTTCTCCTGACGATAGGCCATCGCTTCCCAGGTCATGTGCTGATCCAGGACGCTGTTGCCGGTCCAGATGCCGGGGGCGAAGTTCTGGTAGAAGGCGTCCGTGTACAGCGACCGTTCCAGGAACGTCATCGCCTTGCTGCTGCTCTGCATATCGCCTTCAAACCCCTGCGGCACGCGCATGTGGCCGGCGCGGACCGAGCCGATGAAGGGGATTTCCTTCAGACCGACGAACAGTTCATCGTCCTGCACGATGCCTTCTTTGACCTGTTCCAGGGCGAATTCGAGGTTGAACTCGAAGACCTGCCAGGCCGTGCCGTCCATCTGGATGCGCATGCGGCGGAAGAAGGTGCCGTCCTGGTAGTCGCCCACCGTGGTGGCGCCGTTGCCATTCCTGGTGGGGGTCTTCAAGGCGGGAGTCTGGGTGAAGAAGACGGTGTCTTGCTGGAAGCGGCCGCCGACATGGAAGGTGAAGTCCTTGTTTGCCGTCTCCGCGACGAAGCCGCGGACGCCGTCCCATTTGGCGGTCATCTTGCGGTCGGCGCCGACCTCGAAGCCCTCGTCTTCGAGCTTCTTCTTGGCGGCGGTTTCTTCCGCCTTCTTGGCCTTGTCCTTGTCGGCCATGTAGCCATCGACGAGCTTCTTGACTGCGGCGTCGTCGAGCTTGGCGTCGGCGGCCGCGGCCGGCTGGATCGCGCCGGCACGAATCATCGTCTTCAGTTCCTGAATCTCGCGCTCCTGAGCTTCGAGACGGCCCTTGAGGTCGTCCGGGTTCTGAGCGCGGGCGCTCCCCGCCACGGCCAACAGTACCGCAGTGGTGTAGAGCAAATGCTTGCGCAGATTACGCAGCCAGTCACGAATCATGGGTTCCCTCCCAAGCCGCTGTCGCGGCTCCCTGAATCCATTTCCAAGAATCGGTTTGGGGCACGCGCCCTCATCCATGAGGCCGCGTTCCTCGTGCGACCCCACCCTGACCCTTTCCTCTGTGCAAAGAAGTTTTCGGTTAAAGAGGAGACATGGGATTATGAAGAATCCGGATGTACCGGAGGATTCGGAGAGGCCTGGCAAAATGGGAGCGCTTGTATGGGCGACTTCTTTCGATTAACGAATCTGAGCAAGTTGCGGGAATTGATCGCGCGAACGAATGCCACTTGGCCGCGAAACGATGTGTAGGCTTACTCTTTCTGACCGCGTTCTCATCCCCCTTGTTGCATGCTAGCCACCACGCGTGCCGCGTAGTTGCGCACGCGCGCATTGCGGTCCAGGCGTCGAACCTCGTCCAGCACAGGAATCGCGTCGCGACCGGCGGGACCGA
>JBBQPD010000970.1:0-2896 GCA_038331535.1 Gemmatales bacterium
GGCCGAGGTCATCATCACGCAGACATCTGTCGCGCCGGACTCGCCGGACAGCTACAACGGCGTTGCCGACCGCCTCGCCCGCGAGATCCCCGGCGCGTGGCGGCCCAATCAATTCGCCAACCTCGCCAACCCGGAGATCCATTACCACCAGACCGGCCCCGAAATTTGGGAGCAGACCGAGGGCAAGATTACCGCGTTCGTCTGCGGCATCGGCACGGGCGGCACCATCACCGGCGTCGGCCGCTACCTGAAGGAACGCAAGCCCGACGTGAAGATCATCGGCGCCGACCCGGAGGGCAGCGTGCTGTCGGGCGGCGCGCCGAAGTCGTGGAAGGTCGAGGGCATCGGCGAGGACTTCGTGCCCAAGACGCTCAACAGCTCCTTGGTGGACGAATGGCTGCGCGTCACCGACGCCGAGTCGTTCCACACCGCGCGGGATCTGTCGCGGCGCGAGGGCATTCTGGCCGGCGGTTCGAGCGGCACGAGCGTCGCCGCCGCGCTGCGCTACGCGCGCCGGCTGACTGCCGATGACGTGGTGGTGGCCATCGTCTGCGACACCGGCCGCAACTACCTGAGCAAGTTTTTCGACGACGCCTGGCTGACGGCGAACAACCTGCTGCCGAACGAGCAGATGGCCCACTCGATCGGCGAATTGTTGCTGGCGCGCGGCGCGCGCAACCTGGTGACCATCAACCCCGACGCGACCGTGGCCGACGCCATCGACATGATGGATTCGGGCGGCATCTCCCAACTGCCGGTCTTGCAGGAGGGCAAGTCGGCCGGCTGCATCCAGGAAGTGACGCTGGCCCGCGTGCTTCACGATCAGAGCGATCCGTCGAAAGTGAAGATTCGCGACGTGATGGCTCGCCCGCTGCCGATGCTCGACGTGTCGGTGGACCTGGACGAGGCGTATCGATTGCTGCTGTCCGGCAACACCGGCATCCTGGCGACGCGCGACGGCAAAGTACTCGACATCGTCACGCGCATCGATCTGGTGCGTTACTGGCGCAAGGCGAGCACGGTCTGAAGTCGGCGCCGCGACTTCTGTTTACGTTTCGCGGATCCGCGCGAAACGTAAACCCATACGTCAGGAAACGCTCCCTGACGGTCGCGGCTCGTGAACGTCGTTTGTGCTGAATCAATCACTGCACACTTCTTCGAGCACGTCTTCGGCGACGTAAATCGGCACACTGGCGGTGACGGCGAGGGCGATGGCGTCGCTGGGCCGGCAGTCAATCTCGGTCATCTCGCCGTCTTTGCGGATGCGCAATTTGGCGTAGTAGGTGTGATCGCGCAATTCACTGATGAAGATGTCGCGCAGCTCGCCGCCGAGATTTTCGATGACCTGGGCGATGAGGTCGTGCGTCAGCGGTCGCGGCGATTCCAGCTTTTTGACGCGGCGGTCGATGCTCGTCGCCTCGAAGATACCGATCATGATGGAGAAGTTGCGATCGCCCTCCACTTCCTTCAGCAGGATCATCTGCTGTTCGTGGATTTCGCTGATGATGATGCGTCTCAGTTCCATTTGGACCGGCACGGCAGCCTCGCTTTCACGGACCGGGATGCGTCGGCGCGGAAACCGGCTTTCGCCCCACAACGATCGATTATAGTTGGAGTCGCGAAAGCCGGTCAAGCACCCGGCGCTTCGTCCGCAGACGATTTCAACGTGATTCTCCGCTACAATTCCCTCCGATGAACACACACGCCGACGATCTCCCTGTTCTGCTGGGCGGCCGGCCGGTGCGGCCGGAAGGCCCACCGGACTGGCCGTCTCCCGACGCCGCCGTGACCGAAGCGGTTGCCGCCGCGCTGCGCGACGGCTCCTGGGGCAAGTACAGCGGCGGACACGTCCAGCGCCTCGAAGCTCAACTGGCGAGCCTTCATTGTGTCCCCCACGCGCTGACCTGCGGCAGCGGTACCTTCGCGGTGGAATTGGCGCTGCGCGCCCTGAAGGTCGGCCCCGGCGACGAGGTGGTGCTGGCCGCCTACGACTACGTCGGCAACTTTCTCGCCATTCACGCAATCGGGGCCGTGCCCGTCCTGGTCGACGTCGCGCCACACAACTGGAACCTCGACCCTTCGTGTCTGGCCGCCGAGTTCGGTCCGGCGACGAAGGCGGTGATCGTGTCGCACCTGCACGGCGGCCTGGTACCGATGGCCGGGTTGGTCAAGGAGGCCCATCGACGCGGAGTGAAGGTAGTGGAAGACGCGGCGCAAGCGCCGGGCGCACTGGTGCAGGGACGGCGGGCCGGGTCGTGGGGCGACGTGGGCGTGCTGAGCTTTGGCGGCTCGAAACTGCTGACGGCAGGCCGCGGCGGCGCGATCCTCACGCCACACGCCGACGTGCTGCAACGGGCGCGACTCGCCCTCAATCGCGGCAATGTCGTCTGCCCGCTCTCCGAGTTGCAGGCCGCCGCGCTGCTGCCGCAGTTGCATCAACTGGACGAACGCAACACCTGCCGCCGCGCCGCCGTCAGCCGGTTGAGAGAATTACTAAGCGATGTGACCGGGCTGACACCATTCCGAAATGTCGTGGACGGCGCGGCGTGCTATTACAAAGTCGGCTTTCGGTTCGACGAGCCGGCGTTCGGCCTGAGTCGGGCGCGCTTTGTGGCGGCGGCGCGGGCGGAGGGGATCGCCTTCGACGAAGGATTTCGCGCCCTGCATGTCGGCCGGTCGCCGTCGCGCTTCCGCCGCGCCGCCGACTTGACCGAGGCGGAACGAGCGCACGCCGGGGCGGTGGTGCTGCATCATCCGGTTTTGTTGCTGAGCGAAGAGGGAGTCGAGCAGGTGGCGAGGGCCGTGCGGAAGATACAGGCGCATGCACAAATGCTGCGCTAACGAGGCGATTTCAAAACCTGTTCAGGCGTGGCACCGGCGGGACGCCGGTGCCACG
>JBBQPD010000971.1:0-2894 GCA_038331535.1 Gemmatales bacterium
CTACGAGCCGCGACCGTTAGGGAGCGTTGGCGATACGCTACGAAAAACGCTCCCTAACGGTCGCGGCTCGTAGAAAATAACCCCTTCCGGGACAGACTCTTGGTCTCTCCGTCATTTTTGTTGGCTCGCGCGTGTCTTGAACCCCATCAACGCCGGCTCGTCGTCGTGGTCGCCGCGGTGGCAGCCGTGGCAGAAGATCAAGCTGGCGGCAATAGCGATCAGGAGAAAAACGCCCCAGCTGCGCCGTGGTGGTGGGAGTTGGCTTCTCCTAACGAACTCGCTCCGCGAGTTCGGGTCAACTCGCGCAGCGAGTTGGCGACAAGGCGGACTCTGTAGTGTCGTCATGCGCTCACTATCCCGCGGCGGGCGCTGAAATACAATGATGATTACGCCGCGAATCGGCTTGCCGGTTAGCGCGGTGCGTTTCGCGAAACGGCAAGCCGAGGGCGACGCCTCGTGATCGAACAGGCTCTGTTTACCAACGACGACGGCGGCTTCACGTACCGGGCGCGGTCGTCCGGCTTCGGCGACAACTGGCTGCCCGGCGCGGAACAAATCTGTGCGGATTTCGGCACCCAACCGAGTGAGGTCGCCTGCCCCGCTGCCCTGTTCGCACTGCCGTTCGACCGCCGCCACGTCGTTGTCGTACAGGTTTGTGGACGCGGTAAGGACGGCCTCGGTCCGCTCGCTTTCCGCTTTCTGGTGCTGCCGAAATCGTTCTACGCTGAGCTGCACGGCGACCTGTTCCGTGTCGCCGACGCCTTCCCGCCGGACTGGGAGGCGAACGGCCAGCTGTCGCCGCTCGTCTGGGCCGATGGCCCGCCGCCGCACCGCACCGTTTCCGACCTTCAGGGCGTCCTTAACGTCCCCTACAGCGCCACGCTTTTGGGCGGCAGCCAGGCCTTGCTCGACGGCGGCCATGTTGTCTTCGAGCGCACGGCCCCCGACGAGCGCATCGTCCGTTCGTTGTGGGCGCTGCTGCCGGCCAGCAATCGTTGTGAGTTATGGCCCGCGACCTTCGCCTTCGGCAACGCCCTCGGCTTCGACGTGATCGTGCTGCCGCGCGCCGACGGGCCGGAATTTGCCAACTACGTCACCGAGGTGCAGGCCGGCGACTATCCGCAGGGGCGCTTTGAGCTGGCCCTGCAAATCGCGGTTGAATCGGAGAACCAGGAAGACCTGGACGCCCTCTTTTCACGCCGCAGCCGCGGCCAGACGATGCGCATCGGCCTGATACTGCTCGCGCTGTTCATCGCCCTGCCGCTGACGAACCTCTTCTGCGACCCGCCTCCTGGCGAGCCAAAGAGGATTCACCACAAAGACACAAAGGAAGACAACGGAAAGGAAAACTAAGCCGTGTCGCCGCTTGCGGCTTGGCGGCGCTCGACCGCTAAGCCGCAAGCGGCAATCTTCCGTATTCAGCGTCGATTCAGGCGCTCGCGGTGGGCGTGGTCGCGGATTTCGTCGAGTTCGTGAAGCAGATAATCGATCGACTCCGACGTCTCCGCGTGCATCGTTAGTACTTTCTCGATGGCGTTGTGCAGCGCCACAAGGGTGGGGTACGGGCTGCGTTTGCGGACGGGCCGGCTCAGGTCGCGCAGGTCGGTGACCAGGCTGAGCCAGGCGGTACCGATCTTGTCGGAGGCCAGGTCGCGGGTGCGCTTCTCGGCGTCGGTCATGAGGTCGCGGAGGGGAAGGCGGCGGTTCGGCCGGTCGATGGCCATGACGGCACCAGGGGGTGAGTTGTGGGGCGTGGAGGAAAATGGACGAGCGGCTGCTTCCGATCGCCAATAACTCGTGTATACTCCAGGAGAGGCATTCTCGTCAAGCGCCCGCACGATAAATTAGGTGGACGTCATCCCCGTGCGCATTCTGCTGGTAGCGGATATTCACGCGAATTGGGCGGCCCTGCGAACGGTCGCCGCCGAGCCGCATGATATGTGTCTGTGCCTGGGCGACCTCGTCGAATACGGCGTGGAGCCGTTGCCGTGCGTCTCCTGGGTGCGCGAAAACGCCCGCTACTGCGTGCGCGGCAACCACGACCACGGGGCCGCCCAAAACGTCACCGTCAACTCCAAAGCCGGCTACCGCTACCTGACCGCCGCCACTCGTACTCTCACACGCCAGCTGCTGCCTGAAGATTCGTTGCGCTTCCTCGCGCGCCTGCCGGTGTCGCGCACCGTCACCGTGGGTGAAACGCGCTTTCTGCTCGTCCACGCTTCGCCGCGCGACCCGCTTGACGAATACGCCCCCGCCGACGCCGAGTACTGGGCCAGGCGGCTGGAACACGTCGAGGCCGACGTCATCTGTGTCGGCCACACGCATCAGCCCTACGTTTTGCAGGTGGGTAACAAGCTGGTGGTCAACCCGGGCAGCGTCGGCCAGCCGCGCGACGGCGACCCGCGTACCTCCTGCGCCATCATCGAAGGCAACACGGTCGATTTCAAACGCCTCGACTATCCGATCGAGGAAACCGTCAGCGCGGTGCAGTCCGCCGCGCTGCCGCAGCTCGCCAGGGATTTTCTCGTCGAGGTGCTGCGTTCGGGCAGCACGCCAATGGCGGGCAACAATTCGCGCAACGGCAACGGGGCGTGAAGTCAATTCAGCGACACGCGCTGCTCCATCCGCACCGCGCAGCTCACCGCCTCGTTGCCGAGCCAGGCGTCCCACGCACCGTGATCGGCGACGTCCACGCCCTCGGCCTGGGCGCGGCGTTGCAGATACGTTTGCATGTCGGCGAAGCACTGCGAATCGAGCAGGTCCGTGTTCTGCGTGAGGTTGCGGTGCAGGACGCGGTAGATCAGTTTTAGCTCGTCGAGAGCGTATTTTTCCACGATGCGGACTCCGTCAATGGGGGATTGGGCGCTGTCCTTATTGTACGGGCGAGCGGGGGC
>JBBQPD010000972.1:0-2892 GCA_038331535.1 Gemmatales bacterium
CCTTTGGGCTTAATCCCGCCCGGAGCTATCAAAAAACGCCCCGCTCTCACCCCCCTTTTTTTTTACCGCCCCGCCACTGTCCGGGCGGTTGACATATACCGCCCCTTGCCGGCCGCGGCTCGTTCAATCCAAATCGCGCGGTGTTCTTCCAACCGTCACTCACCGAGTCAATCCACGGTATCAACCTGTGCTTACTTCCCGAGCAGCGCCGCCAGCAACGGTGCCCGCCAGGCATCGGCCTTCGGATCATAGGCGCCGAAGCCGGAGCAGAACTCCCAGTAAGACCAGCTGAAGCCGCGTTTCTCCGCCTCGCGGCAGATGAACCGCGTCCAGCGCGCCCGCGAGTCCATGTCCGCAACCTCGAACGCGCCGAACTCGCCCAGGAAGACCGGAAGGTCGTGTTCCTTCGCCCAGGCCGCCGCCTTGTCGAATTGCTTGCGGATCGCGGCCTGTTCGGCGTCGCTGCCGGTCCACATGCGGCCCTTCCACTTGTCGGCTCCCTTGGCCCACGGGGCGCCCTGGTGCGTAAATTCAAACGGATCATAGAAGTGAACGGTCAGAATCAAATGGCGGTCGTCCTTCGGCAGCTCCAGCTTGTCGAGCGCCCAGATCGCGTTCCACTGGGCCGGACCGACGATGACCGGCCGCGTCGGGTTCGTCTTCCGTACCGCCTTGAGGAGCACGGGAATGGCGGCGTTCCACTTGCCCTCGATGAACTTATCGTGCGGCTCGTTGAGCAGCTCGAAGAAGACCGTGGCAGGCCGGTCCTTGTAGCGCGCGGCGATCTGTTCCCACAGCCCGACCAGGCGCGGCAGGTGCTTGTCCGGTTCGGCGTCGATTTCGCCGTAATGGTGGACATTGACGATAATGTTGAGCTTGTTCGCGAGTGCCTGGTCGATCGCCCAGTCCACGCGCTCGGCGAACTTGGCATCGATCGTGTACGGTGCGTCGGCCGCGGCGTGGGCGGACCACTTGACCGGCAGCCGCACGGTGTCGAAGCCTGCCTGCTTGATCGCCTTGAAATACTCGGCCTTGAGGGTGACGCCCCATTCGCCTTCCTTGGGCGCTTCGAGCGCGTTGCCGAGGTTGATGGCGCGGCCGAGCTTTTTGTTGGCCGCGCGGACGTCGGCTGACGGCGCGTCCGCAGCCCCGGCGGCCGCGAAGAAGGCAACCGGCGCGGCCACGACGCAGAGAGTGAGCAAGTGTCGCATCGTGAAAATCTCTCGAATAAGGAGACCTGGAGAAAGCAAGCTTGAATGCCGACCGCCAGGGCAGCAACCTGCGCGGCTGATAATGATCCTATCCGAGCACGGCATGTTAGCGAGGGGAAGTCCGTCGGCTAGTTGCCGAAAGCGCCTATCTTGCGTGATAATCCAGCGCGACTCGAAATCCGCCCTTTATCGATTCTTGCGGTCCTTTCAAAGAAGTCGGTTGTTCCGTCGCGACGATGATAGGAGTGAATCCGGCGGATGTCGCCGAAACGACATGGAGGTGAGATGATGTGGAAAAAATGCCTGGCGTCGTTCGGCTTGACGCTCGTCAGCGGCGGAATCGCGCTGGCCCAGGTGCCCAGGACGGTATCTCCGCCGATCATCGCGGTCGCGGCGACGAAACCTCCGGAGCCTCTCCCCCCGGTCGTGGCGCAGCCTCCGTCCGACGCCAGGCCGGCGACCTCTTCTCCGACCATCGCCAGTACAGGCCCTATCGTACCGATCCCCGCACCGACCAGCGGCGCAACACCGTACGTCGCGCACACGGAAGAAATTGCGGACTGCACGCGCGCCTGGGCCAGCGGCGAGTATTTGCTCTGGTGGATCAAGGATGGTCCGCTGCCCGTGCCCCTCGTGACGACGGGCAATCCTGCCGACCCGGTCTCGGCGGGCGCGCTGGGTCGGCCGGGGACGGTGACGCTCTTCGGCGGCAACAACCTCGACTACGGCACCGTCTCCGGCATGCGTTTGACGGCCGGCACCTGGCTCAATGAGGAGCGGACCCTCGGCGTCGAAGCCAGCGGCTTCTTGCTGGAGCAGCGCACGGTCGGTTTCGGCGCCGGCTCCGACGGCGCCGGCAATCCGCCGATCTATAACCCGCTGTTCCGTGCGGACCTCCGCCGTGAAGGCGCGTTCACGATTTCAGACCCCCTCGCCGTGCTGGGCGGCGCGACGGCCATCCGTTCGCAGACGAACCTGTGGGGCGCCGAGATCAACGGGCTGGCCAACCTGGCGGATCGGAAGGGTGTCACCATCGATCTGCTGGCTGGTTTTCGCTACCTCGACCTCGAAGATCGGCTCACGGTGACTAGCCCGCTGTTCGATCCGGTGAACCGGCTCAACCAGTTGGAGAGCGACTCGTTCAGCACGCGCAGCCAGTTTTACGGCGCACAGGTCGGCGGCAAGGTCGGGATTCAGATGGGCGACGCCACCCTCGACGTGATTGGCAAGGTGGCTTTCGGCGAAACCCATCAGTCCGTGAGCATCAACGGCAGCACCACGCTTTCGGGACCAGGGGCGCGCATCCAGGGGAGCTTTCCCGGCGGCGTGTTTACCCAGCCGAGCAACATCGGCCGGCGCACCCGCAACAACTTCGGCGTCGTTCCGGAAGGCCAGATCAGGCTCAGTTACCTGTTGACGCCTAACCTGCAAGCGTTCGTCGGCTACGATTTCCTGTACTGGAGTTCGGTCGTGCGGTCGGGCGATCAGATCGATCATAACGTGAATCCGACGCAGTCCCAGGGCGGCGTGCTGGTCGGTCAGGCGTCGCCGGCGCCCCTGTTCAACCGGTCCGACTTCTGGGCACAGGGCGTGACCTTCGGGCTGGAGTTGCGCTATTAGGGCGCCGTGCGGCGCAACGAGCCGCGACCGTGAGGGAGCGCTGAGACCAGCGCTCCCTCAC
>JBBQPD010000973.1:0-2885 GCA_038331535.1 Gemmatales bacterium
GCCGTTTGTGGGTTTTGGGCGGGGGGGGGGGGGGGCCCCCCCCCCCGTGTCGCTGCGGGGGGCCCGCCCCCCCCCCGCTCGCCTGGTTTATTTTTTCTCCCGCCAGCGCAGCACCGGTTCCTTCGCCGCCTTGACCTCGTCGGGCCGGCTGATCGCCAGCGTGTGCGGCGCGTTGTGCAGCATGTCGGCGTCCTCGTCGCGGATGCGTAGCAGCACGTCGGCGAAGGCGTCGAGCGTCTCCTTGCTCTCCGTCTCCGTCGGCTCGATCATCAGCGCCTCGGGCACCACCAGCGGGAAGTAGACCGTCGGCGCGTGATAACCGTAGTCCAGCAGCCGCTTGCACACGTCCATCGCGCTGATCTTCCGCTCACGTCTCAGGCCGCGGGCGCTGGCGACGAACTCGTGCATGCAGCGGTCGCCGTGCGGCACCTCGTAAGCGCCCTTGACCCGGCTCAGCAGGTAATTCGCGTTCAGCACGGCGATATCGCTGACCTCGCGCAGCCCGTCCGGCCCCAGCGTACGGATGTAGCAGTAGCCGCGCACCAGGATGCCGACGTTGCCGAAGAACGAGCGCACCCGGCCGACCGACTTCGGCCGATCGTAGTCGAGGAAGAAACGCTCGCCGGCGCGCTGCACCAGCGGCGCCGGCAGGAACGGGGCGAGGTGCTTGCGCACGGCGATGGGACCGGAACCGGGTCCGCCGGCGCCGTGCGGGCCGGTGAACGTCTTGTGGACGTTGTAGTGCATCATGTCCACGCCGAAATCGCCCGGCCGGGTGATGCCGAGGATGGCGTTCATATTGGCGCCGTCGAGGTAAACCAAGCCGCCATGGGCGTGAACCATTTCCGTGATGGCCGCGATCTGCTCGTCGAACAGGCCCAGCGTGCTGGGGTTGGTAATCATGAAGACGGCGGTGCGCTCGTCGAGCTTGGCCTTGAGGTCGTCGAGGTCGGTACGGCCACGGCTGTTGCTCTTGATGCCGACGGCGTCGAAGCCGGCGATGGCGGCGCTGGCCGGATTGGTGCCGTGGGCGCTGTCGGGGATGAGGACGCGCATGCGCTCGTCTTCGCCGCGGTCCCGGAAATAGGCGTGCGCGACCAGCAGCGCCGCCAGCTCGCCTTGGGCGCCGGCGGACGGCTGCAAGGCCACCGCATCGAGGCCGGCGATCTCGGCGAGGATGTTCTGCATGTCCCAGAGCAGTTCGAGCATACCCTGGCAGGAAGCGTCGCTCTGGAGCGGATGCAGGTTGGCCATGCCCGGCAGCGACGCCAGCCGTTCGTGCCGCTTGGGGTTGTACTTCATGGTACACGACCCCAACGGATAGAAATTGGTGTCAATCGACATGTTCTTCGTCGAGAGGTTGACGAAATGGCGCACGAGGTCGATCTCGCCGACTTCCGGCAACGGCGGCGGCGACTCGGCGCGCGCGGCGTCCGGGATGCCGTCGTCGGCCGGCACGTCGCACGGCGGCAGCAGATGGCAGCGCCGGCCGGGGTGGCTCATCTCGAACAGGAGGGCGGTGGATTGGTTCTTGTCCATTTCGCACTTCCGGCTTTGGCTGGGATGGCACTCCGCTCGCGTCTCACGTGAGACCATACGCACGGGTCGAGGCGCTAACATTTGCTACGGAATGACTTAGGCATGATTTCGTCCCGTGTCTCGTGGCGTCGTGAAACACGAGACAAAAGGGCGAGCGACTGTCGGTCACGCCCTTGCTCCGCTCAGGGTGTTCCACCCAGCCGCCAGCTTCGTTTCTAACGGACGGAGACCACGAGCTTCTTGGCCTTCTTCAAAGGATGTTCTCCGGCATAGTTATCGCCCATGAAGACATCCTTGATCTTGGCCCCTTGATGGTTGCGGTCTAGCATTTTCTCAAATGCGACCAGCACGCGGAAAGCGTCGCCACGATCGCCGGTAATCGCATCCGTACCACCGACAATATGACAATCGGTCGAGACCGGGCGAAACGGGATCACCGCGTTGTCCTCGTCATAGAACGTGTGCCAAAGCCCTTTATTCTGGTAAGCGGACATGATCGCCTGTTGCAACTTCTGCAAGTCACCGCTCGTACTAGAGGTGGCATTGTCGTTTGTAACGGTCGATTCGAACTCCAATAAATATTTGAGTTCGAAACCACAGATCATCCGTCCCTTATTACGTTCATGCTCGCGGCGCATACCTTCCAAACTATACATCATGTTGCTTCCCGGCCCGCCTTTTTTCTTCACGGTAGATTCAACCTCTTTGAGCTTTTCCTGAAACTCACTATCGCTTTCAACGGGGCGTTCTGTGAGTTTCAGGGAGAACGACTTGAGCCGCAGCCCTGGAATGCGGCAGACGCCGCGTATCCCAGAGTCATTGTCCAGGGTGCCCTTCTCGTCGCTTGGGGCGGGTTCGCTTTCCACCTTATCACCTTCAGGCGTCATCTCGGTCATGGTTCTTCTCTTGATCTCGAGCCGCCGTTCTTTGTGCTCCGCGATAATGGTCAGCACGTCTTCGATGATCTCGCCCTTAAACCACTCGCCTTCCAGCCTGTGCTGCGCAAACCTGCCATGGAATGCCACTTCATCAATTTCCTTGCCAGTCACAGTTCCTAGAAGAATCAACTTGTGAGGATTTCCTGTTTGTAAGCCACCGATACGGCTTTTCGGTTTTTTTGAGTACCCGATCTTGATCGCTTGACTTACTGTGTCTTTGATGAAATAGATCATGGCACATTTCCTGCGCCGACCTGCTCCGATGCTCTTCGGCTCCCGCAGACCCGTCCCACCACTACTCCGCGTTCAAGGGGATGCGCATCATTTCGTCAACGCCGCCGCCAACCCATCAATCTCCGCCTTCGTCCTCTTCTCCGTCACCGCGACGCTGAAACAGTCGTCCAGCGC
>JBBQPD010000974.1:0-2870 GCA_038331535.1 Gemmatales bacterium
CGACAAGGTGCCGACCGTCGTCATGACCAGCGCAACCTTGAGCATCGGCGGCAGGCAGGGATTTCGGCACTTTCAGGATCGCCTCGGGCTGACGACTGGCGCGACGCTGCAACTGGGCAGTCCGTTCAACTACCGCGAACAGGTCGAGCTGCACCTCTTCCGCCAGATGCCCGATCCGTCGAGCAACCCGGCTGGCTACGAAGAAGCCGTGCTGGCGATGATTCCCGAATATCTCTCACGCACCAGGGGACGGGCGTTCGTGCTGTTCACCAGTTACCAGGCGATGCAGAAGGCGGCGGCGCGTCTGAAGGGATGGTGCGAACAACAGGGCTATCCGCTGCTGAGCCAGGGGGATGGCCTGCCGCGCTCGCAGATGGTGGAGCGCTTCCGCCAGGCGGGCAACGCGGTGCTGTTCGGCGTCGATAGTTTCTGGCAGGGAGTGGACGTGCCGGGCGACGCGCTGTCGAACGTGATTATCACGAAGCTGCCGTTCGCGGTGCCGGACCGTCCGGTGCTCGCCGCCCGGCAGGAAGCCATCGAGGCGGCCGGCGGGCAAGCGTTCACCGATTACCAGGTGCCGCAGGCGGTCATCAAACTGAAGCAGGGTTTCGGCAGGCTTATCCGCACCGCGACCGATACCGGCCTGGTCGTCATCCTCGATCCGCGGGTACTGACCAAGGGCTATGGACGAACATTTTTGGCGGCGCTGCCGGAATGCCGCCGTTTCGTGGATGGGGAGCCTTCGTGAAGTGCGGAGTGCGGAGTGCGGAGTGCGGGGTGCCAGGCGGCTCCTCGACACGAGGAAGCGTGAGGGTAAATTTTTCTTCGGCGCGCACGGCGCTGAGGTGGAATAGCGGAACGTCGCGGCGCTCGAAGCGGACCACGTCACCGGTGCGACAGGCCCATGAACCGGCCGGCGAGGACAGAACCAGTTCGTAATCGACGCCGGCCTCGACGCGGTCGAACGTCAGCCGTTGCGGCTGCGATTCCGCTGTGGGGACAAACTCGAAGTAGACGCCGTGGTCGGGCAGCCAGCGGAGGAGGCCAGTGTCGGGGTCTTCCACGGCGACCGGTGCGCCGAAGCGCGATACCGTCTCCAGCAGCACCACGCCGTCGCCGACTTCTGCGCGCAGCAAATCGGCGGACGGATCGTTCGGGCGCCGCGACCAGAGCACGGCCGTCAGGTCGGGCCAAATTTCCGTCACGCGATCGCGGCGGGCGCAGCGTTTCGCCTCGGCCATCGTCTTGAGGAGCGACGACACCGAGCCGGAGAGACAGGTGACCGTGGTCCCGGCGGCGCTGCGGGCGACGGTCGAGGCCGCTTCGTCGAGGAAGAGCATCGACCCTTTGCACAAATCGGCCTGCGGCTTCGTGCGGCGGACCAGGGCCAGCGCGGTGTGCAGGGCGGCGCGCTGGGCCGGTTCGAGCCCTGAAGCGCACGTCCCGTTCGCCAGTTCCGGCGAACTCAGAGGAACGAGGCGGCCGAAGTCGTCGGCATTGCGGATGCGGGCGAAGTCGTGAGCGCGGCCGAAGGGAGTGGATTTGGCCGCGTGGATCAGACCGAGAAGAATGCGCGTCTGGCGGCGCTCCGGCTGTAAGCGGTCGAGCGCGGCGAGGTGGCGGCGGCAGCGCGCGTGCGCCAGCGCGTCCGTCGCCCGCCGGATCAGCCGGGTGTCGGTCATCCTATGCCAGAGACTGTGCCACAATTCCTTCACGGCGGGATATTTCCGAATCTGTTCATTACGTGGACTTGTAATGCAATCCAGGAAAAGATGAGGATAACGCGCAAGACAGGCAAGGACAAGAAGGAAGTGAGAGTATTTTGAAGAATTCGAGAGAAGGGGGAGTGGAACGCCCGTACAGATTGTCTAAACGACAGAACCCGCGCCACCGGTCTATTCGACCGGTGGCGCGGGTTCTTCGTTTAACCGCGGTTCCCGAATGTAGGGCAAGCTTTAGCTTGCCACATTGTGGGCAAGCTAAAGCGTGCCCTACATTCGGAAACATTACACAATGCCGGCCAACGGCTTGCCGTCGGCGATGGCCAGCGGGCGGCCGAGGTTGTCGCGGACCTGGGTGGCCGGGTCGAGGCCGAGACCCTTGTAGACGGTGGCGAACAGGTCGCCGATGGAGCAGGGCTTGTCGCCCACGTCCATGCCGTCCTTGCTGGTCGAGCCGTAAGACTGGCCGCCCTTGATGGCACCGCCGCCGACCACGACCGACCACACACGACCCCAGTGATCGCGGCCGCCGTTCGCATTGATCTTCGGCGTGCGGCCGAACTCGCCCATCCACAGGACAACGGTGTCCTTCCAGCGGTCGCGTTCGACCAGCTCCTTGACCAGCGTGCCCATGCCCTTGTCGAGGCGCGGGCCGTTGCCCATCTTGATCGTGTTGAAGATGTTGCCGTGGTTGTCCCAGCCGCCCAGGTCGATCTCGACGGCGGTGACGCCCTTCTCGACCAGCTTGCGGGCCAGGAGGCAGCCCATGCCGAAGCCGTTGGCCATGCCGCCGTAGGCGTCGATGACCTTCTTCGGCTCCTTGGCCACGTCGAAGACCGTCCGCAGCGGCGAGATGGTCAGGTCGAAGCCCTTCTTGTAGACGGAGGTGTGGGCCTGGGCGGCGCTGCCGGCGGCCTCACGGTCGTCGGGGGTCTTGAGGGTCGGGAAGGTGCCGCCTTCCGCGAAGTCGTCTTCCAGGGTGCTGAACAGGCGCTGGCGGCGGCGGAGGCGCTCTTCCAGCTCGTCTTCCTTGCCGAGGCTGCCCGGGGGGGCGATGTTCTGCGGCATCTGGCCGGCGTTCTGGACCGTGAAGGGGGCGTACATCATGCCGAGGAAGCCGGGCCCGATGCGCTGGGCGGTGCCGCCGAC
>JBBQPD010000975.1:0-2870 GCA_038331535.1 Gemmatales bacterium
CGTCGTCAGCTCGCGGACCACAAAGCGCGTCAGCGGCGGCTCACGACGTATTCGCAGAAGGCCGTACACCATTTCGAGAACCCAACCCGTTGCGTACGCCACGCGAAATGGGACGGTTTTTGTCACCGGAGGCAAATCCGCCGCCGCGAGAATGCGGTTCACGAGATCCCAAACGGGCAGAGGCTCGCCATTCGATAAGAAGTATGCCTTGCCCGCGATCTGTGTGCCAGGGGCCAGGCGCTCGGCGGCGAGCAGGTGAGCGGCGGCGGCGTTGTCAATGTAGGTGCTGTCAATCAGCTTGTTTGCCGTGCCGATGCGGCGCAAGCGACCCGCGCGGGCGAGGATTCGCGGAATTAGATGGTTGTCGCCCGGACCCCAGATGAGGTGTGGCCGCAGCGCGACTGTTGCCAGGTCCGGACCGTTGGCCGACAGGACCGCGCGCTCGGCGATCGCTTTTGTCTGCGGATAATGCGCCTCGTAGTGGGAGGGATAGGGCGCGGACTCGTTCGCTCCTTCCATGTCGCGGCCGTCGAAGATGACACTGGGTGAGCTTGTGTAGACCAGCCGCCGAATGCCGTGGTGGCGGCAGGCGGCGAGGACATTCTCGGTGCCGACGACGTTGGCACGGTAGTAGTCCTGATAACGGCCCCAGACGCCCGCCTTGGCGGCGACGTGAAAGACGAGATCGCAGCCCGCCGCCGCGCGACTGACTGCCTCGGCGTCGGCCACGTCGCCCAGGTGCTGTTCGACGCCCAGCGCGTCGAGAGCGGGATGATGGCTGCGCGACAGGGAACGGACGCGGTCGCCGCGCGCGACGAGACGGCGCACGATCGCGCCGCCGAGAAAGCCGCCGCCGCCTGTGACGAGGGCGTTCATCGGACGCGTCTCGCCGCCCAGATGGCGAGCTTCTCTCGGAAAATCTTGGCGTTGTGGCGGATGTCCACCGGGAACGACTTGTGGAAGAGGACGTGTTTGATGCCGCGCGTGGCCGGCTGAGCGGCGCCGAGCGCCAGCAATTCAAGGCGTAGTTGCTCATCGGACAGAGGCGACGACTCCGGGTCGCGCTCGACGCACAGCACCGGCTCCTTCACGCCTCCGCGCGGAACGCCGACCAGCGCCGTGCGGTAGACCGAGCTGTGGGCGTTGAACACGCCTTCGCAGGAGACGGTGAACAACGTGTCGTTCTTCGTCTCCACGCGCTGCGATTTGCGGCCGCAGAACCAGACGCGGCCGCCTTCGTCGAGATAGCCGAGGTCGCCCATGCGGTGCCAGAAGCCGCCCGCCGGGTCCACGATTTTGGCCAGCGCCGTCGATTCGGGCCGGCCGTGATAGGTGCGCGTGACGACCGGCCCTTTCACGACGATCTCGCCGATCTTACCGCGCGGCATTTCGATCGCCGCGTCCCAGCTCGGAATCGACACCTCGCTGATACGGACGATGCGAACGCTCATGCCCGCAACCGGTCGGCCGACGCACACTCCCAAACCGGCAGCCGTGGTGAAGCGGGTCTCCTCAAGGATCTCCTTGCTGCCGATGGACGTAACCGGCAGCGCCTCGGTGGCGCCGTAGGGGGTATGCACTTCGACGCCATTGGACAGCATGGACGCGAACGTTTCGATGGCGCGGGCCGGCACGGGGGCGCCGGCCGAGATGACGCGCCGCAACGTCGGCAACTTCACCCCATGAGCGGCGCCGTAACGGCCAACGCGGCGGATCAGCGCCGGCGAGCCGAACAGGTTCGTGACGCCGAAGTGCCGCACCGCCTCAATGATTTGCACCGGATCGACGTTCGCCGGCCGCGTCGGGTTCATCTCCGGAATGATCGAGGTCATCCCCAGAGCCGAGCCGAGCAGTCCGAAAAGCGGAAACGTCGGCAGATCGACCTCGCCCGGCTCGATGCCGTACATGCTCCGCAGCGACTCGACCTGGGCCAGAAAATGGTCGTGCGCGTAGACGACGCCCTTGGCGATGCCGGTGCTGCCGCTGGTGAAGAGGATGGCGCAGGTCTCGCCGGCGCGCGTGTCGGCGATCCGGAACCTGCCGGGGACCGAAGCGCCGGCCCGGCGAACCTGGTCGAGCGTGTAGCCGCCCCAGCCAAGGCGCGTGCCGACGGTGACGCAGGTCCGCACCGTATGCCGACCCCAGCCGAGGACGACGCGGGCCAGGTGCGCCTTGGGCACGCCGATGAACGCCGTCGGCGTCGCCTCGCCGAGGCAGATGCCGAGCGTGCGGGCGCCCATGCCCGGATCGATGAGGACAATGACGGCCCCGGCCTTGAGGAGGGCAAACGTGAGAGCGTAAAACTCCAGGCTCGGCGGCGCCATGAGCACCGTGCGCGTGCCGCGGACGATGCCGATGTGTTCGAGGCCGCACGCCAGAATGTCGCTCTCGGCGTCCAACTCGCGATAGGTAAGGTGGCGGTAGCGCACGCGGCCGGCGCGATCGCGACCGTGCGGCTCCACCAGCGCCAGCGTCCGCGGACACGCGCTCGCCATCGCGGGGAGATGGGCGGCGAAATTAACGAGGTTATTTGCCGGAGGGGGCAGCACCGGAGAGATCCTCTGTCACGAGTTGCAAGATAGCGAGGACGATACCGACCTGTTCAATGTAGTAACGATGTGTGTTGATCGCGACGAGGGGCGTCTTGGCGAGCTGGGAGTGTCACGGTAGTTTCAACGATGGTCTGGTGCCTTATCATCTTTACCCCGAAGGGGTTGCATCCCATAGCCCGTAAGCATTCGGTAAACCAGTCTACAGCAGCTGCAATGGCCAGCTGCTCGGTTTCGGCTACAACGGTTGGCATGGCCGCCGAGCGTTCCAACACGGTTCTACCGGAAGCCGAGCGGCTGGCCGTGCCTCTCCAGCCACCG
>JBBQPD010000976.1:0-2862 GCA_038331535.1 Gemmatales bacterium
CGGCCGTCCGCGTGTGACTGGCCGGCTGACTGGGTGCGCGGCTCCTAAATACTCTCGCCATTTCTCGTGTCGGAGCTATTTCTTCTCCGGGGTTCCCTGCTTCTTCTCCATCGCGTCCAGCCGTTTCTCAATGCGGTCCAGCTTCTTTCGGCGGCGCCTTGGGATTCTCGGGGATAGGCGCCGATGGTAATAGGAGCAGGAGCGCGAGAGCTTGCATGGTAGTCTCCTCGAGATAAAGTGGAAGGCTAGCGTTGTTGAAAAGTTTATCGCGGGCTCGGCGAAATGCACGAGAAAACTGAGCAGTCTCTCCGATTGTCGCTTGCGGCTTGGCGGTCAGGCTCCGCTAAGCCGCAAGCGGCAATCGAGTTGACGCCGCCACGTTGGACGATACCCTGACGCCATGAAACACGAACACGGCAAAGCACAACACCTGCTCCACCAGATCAGCCGTCAGCGCATCGAACCGCCGGCGCTGACGGGCCAGACGCCGTTGACGAAGGTCATCGACGAGGCCTTTTTGTCGTACAACGCCGGTCGGCTGCGCGAGGCTTGCCGGCTGTACGCCACGAAGATGCTCGCCGACGACGGCACCGTCGGCCTGTCGCTGTCGGGAGCGCTGACGCCGGCCGGCCTCGGCATGTCGGCCCTGGTGCCGCTCATCGAGGCCGGCTTCATCGACTGGATCGTCAGCACCGGCGCCAACATCTACCACGACACGCACTTCGCGCTCGGCATGGACCTGCACCAGTCGCGCCCCGGCCTCGACGACCGGGCGCTGCGCGATCACCAAGTCATCCGCATCTACGATATCGTCTTCGACTACGAAAACCTGCTCGGCACCGACAAGTTTTACCGGACGCTGTGCCGCAGTGAGCCGTTCCAGAAGACGCTCGGCACCGCGGAGTTTCACCACCTCGTCGGCAAGTATCTGGCGGCGATTGAGGACGAGAAGGGCCGCAAAGGACACAGCATGTTGGCGGCGGCGCACCGCTGCGGCGTGCCGGTGTTCACGTCGTCGCCGGGCGACAGCTCCATCGGCATGAACCTGGCGGCGCTACAGCTGGAAGGCTCGGCGCTGCGTATTGACCCACTGCGCGACGTGAACCAGAGCGCCGCCATCGTCTGGGACGCGAAAAAGGCAGGCCGTAGCGGCGTGCTGATCCTAGGCGGCGGCTCGCCGAAGAACTTCATTCTCCAGACCGAGCCGCAGATTCAGGAAGTACTGGGATTGGACGAGAGCGGTCACGACTACTTCTTGCAGGTGACCGACGCCCGTCCCGACACCGGCGGCCTGTCCGGCGCCACGCCGGCAGAGGCGATGACGTGGGGCAAGGTCGATCCCGACCAGCTGCCCGACACGGTGACGTGCTACCTCGATTCGACCGTGGCGCTGCCGTTGCTGACGGTGTACGCGCTGGCGTCGCGCCCGCCGCGCAAACCGCGTAGGCTGATGGACCGTCTGGGGGAACTGACGAAGGCGATTGAGGACGAGTATCGCGCGGGACGGGGGAAGGAAGAGATGGGTTGAGACCTGTTTACGTTTCGCGCGGATTCCGCGCGAAACGTAAACACGAACGGGGCGCCTCCTATTGCCTTTCCTTGCGCCAGTTCTCCGCATCCGGGAACACTAGCAGCGGGTCGAACGGCACCTTCTCGACCTCCTTCCGCAATCCCATCGTGCGGTCGTAATAGGTCGGCTTCAAGTCCTCGCGGTACGCCGACAGCGGGTCCAGTTGCCAGAGCGGGATCAGCGGCATGTCGCCTTCCAGCACGCGGTGCATCGCCACTACCTCCTTGTGGACCCGATCGAACTCGCGCCGGTTGGTCGCCTCGCGAATCAGGTTCTGGAGGTCGCTGCCCTTGTACTGCATGATGTTGTTGCCGTCCTGGCCAAGCAGCGGACCAAGCCAGTAGGTCTCGTCCGGGAAGTCGTAGTGGTAGTACGCCAGCTGGTAATTCTGCGTCTCGACTGCCTTGCGCAGCTCGTGCGGCGGCAGCGGCATCAAGTCGAGCGTCACCCGGTCCTTGGAGACCAATAATACCCGCTTGCGCAGGTCTTCCAGGGCGCCGGCCAGCCGTGGATCGCCCGTGGGATACTTGAGCGACAATTGCACCTTGTTCACACGGGCCGCTTCCAACCCGCGCGGAATATTGAGCTCCGCCAGAGTGGGGTCGAACAGGTCGAGGGTCTTCTTGCCGGGGGCGGGGGGGGCACACGCCCAGGAGTCGGCCGGGAAGGGGCCGTTCAGCGCCTTGTGGATTTTCTGGTTCCAGCCCTTGCGGAAATGTTCGTCCAGCAGCTCCTCGCGCTTGATCGCGCAGGCCAGTCCCTGGCGGAAGACCGCACTTGCCAGCGGACCGCCGGCCTGATGGTTCACGGCCAGGAAGTAGACGCGCCAGTTCGGGCCGGCCGGCGGTACCAGGATCTTCGTATTCGCCGCCAGCGCGGCGGCCTGGACGGCGGTCAGGTCCAGAGCCAGGTCGAGCCCTCCCTCCCTCAACAACTCTTTCACCGGGTCTTTCGAGGCGTAGAAGCGGATTTCGCGGATGTGCGGCAGTCCGGAGCGGCCGGGACGACTGCCATACGCGGGGTTGGACAGGAAGCTGCGGTAGTCGCCGCGGTCGTCCTTCCCCTCTTCGCCGAGGCGGAACGGCCCGCTGCCGATCGGCTTCTGGGCGAAGGCGTCGTCGTCGGCCTTCGTCCCCTCGGGAATGATCTTAAACGTCATCAACGCCAACGGTTCGAGGTGCCCGCGCGTCATGGTGAGCATGACGCGCGTCGGGTCGCCGATCTCGACTTCCTTGAGCAAGTCGCCCCAGGCGCGCGATCGGCCGCCTAGACCCTCCTTGAGCTTATCGACG
>JBBQPD010000977.1:0-2854 GCA_038331535.1 Gemmatales bacterium
GCGCTCCCTGACGGTCGCGGCTCGTGAGAGCCTATTCAAACTCTACGCCCGCTTCCCCTTCGCGCACTTCGCCGATCGCAAAGGTTTTGATGCGCTGCTCGCGCAGCTGCCGGGTGATGCTCTCGGCGAAGTATTTGCTCACGATCATCACGAAGCCGATGCCCATGTTGAAGACGCGGAACATCTCCTCCTCCTCGACCGGGCCGAGCCGACGCAGCCAGTCGAACACCGGGGGAACATCCCAGCTGCCCTTGCGAATGAACGCTCGACAGTTGTGCGGCAGCACGCGCGGCACATTTCCCTCCAGCCCCTCGCCGGTGATGTGAGCGAGGCCGCGTACCACGCGCCGCTTGACCGGGTAGTGGTGCAGGATGTGCTTCACCGCCCGGACGTAGAGGCGCGTCGGCTCCAGTAGCTCGTCGCCGACGGTCCGACCCAGCTCCGGCACGAAATCGCCGACTTTCAGCCCGGCGCGGTCGAAGACGATCTTGCGCACCAGGCTGTAGCCGTTCGAGTGCAGGCCGGACGAGGAGAGGCCGAGGATCACGTCGCCAGGACGAATAGCCCGGCCGTTGACGATGTGCTCGCGCTCGACGACGCCGACGCAGAAGCCGGCCATGTCGTAATCGCCCGCGGAGTAAAACTCCGGCAGGATGGCCGTCTCGCCGCCGACGAGCGAACAGTCGGCCTCCATGCAACCGTCGCTGATGCCCTTGATGAGGTCGCGCGTCAGCACCGGGTCGTCCTTCGGCATCGCCAGGTAATCGAGGAAGAGCAATGGTTCGCCGCCGGTGCAGAGGCAGTCGTTGACCGACATGGCGACGAGGTCGATGCCGACCGTGTCGTGTTTGCCGGCCAGGGCTGCGACCTTGAGCTTGCTGCCGACGCCGTCGGTGCAGGTGACGAGGACGGGGTGGCGGTAGTTCTGGGCGAAGAGGCGCGTATTGTAGTCGAGGCTGAACAGGCTGGCGAAAAAGCCGCCCTTCTTGCCCTTGACCGACGACGCCGGCAGGTCGAGGACGCGCGGCGTATGCGTGCGCCGCAGCAACGGACCGATGGCGGCCATGCTTTGCCCGTAGACGTCGAGGTCCAGCCCGGCGGCGCGGTAGGTCAACGGCTTGTCGGGGTCGGCGGGCGTCATGGCGTGCGGCTCTCCGGCGGCGCGAGGCGACAGGGAACGATATATGAATCGTGGCCGCTTGCCGCACGATTTTGGCCGCGCCGCCGGGCGTCACTTTATGGCGCTGAGAAGGGCGCGAAACGCTTCGAGGTTGGGACAAGCGAGCGCATAGTCGAGCAGTTCCTGAAACTGCGTCGCCTTCTGAATCGTCGCCAGGTGCGCGGCAAGGTCTTCCGGCATAGGTCCAAAACGTGACCGGAGGACTCGCGCCAGATCATCACGTCGTCCTTTCAACTCCCCTCGATCCTCGATCCGCTGCAAGAACGGCGACTCGATTTCGAGCATCGCTTGACCTCCACTGAAGATGGCGAGTAAACCCTCGTCATTATATCGCAACTCCGCCAGGATTTGCGACACTACCAGCAGCCCGCCGCGCTCCTCAGGCCGTGCCTGCTGGTCGATCCGTTCGCGGCAGCGTTGCAGCATCACAGCTGGCGCCTGCTCGAAGTGCGTGAGCGGCACCCACGGCACGAGGCCGACGTCGTTCGCGGCCAGTAGTTCCTCGCCGGACAGTCGCCACAGTTCCACGACGCGCCAGTCGAACTTCAGCTGCGCACACTGCCGTTGGCTCTGCCGTTCGACGGTTCCGCTGACTCTCAGGTTGCCTTTTGGGTGCAACACGAAGGTGACCACTTCGGGCAGGACTCCACGGTCGAGATAGACCATGAGGGCGTCTTGCAGGGCTTGCTCCTCGGCGCGGCGGTCCGGGTAGGTGGTCAATTCGACGACGACGAGATTTGCTTCCTTGCGGTCAGGAAAGGTGAGTTCGAGAAGACCGTCCGGCAAGCGCTTCGGCACGTTGAGTTCAGCCGCCGCGAGCCGCCATGTCGAATAGCCGGTGATCCCGCCGAGGCGCAGAATGGCGCCGCCGTGGTGTTCCAAAATCCATTTGCCGCTGCGATCCTTGTCCTCGCGCATCGTCGCTGCTCCGTGGCCAAATCGCGCGAACGCCCCGTGGCTGTCCAGCAGGTCGCGTGATAGGTTAACCCCAATTGCCTACCGATTCCATCCCTTACTCGAGGTCTCTCATATGAAGACGACGCTCTGTCTGACCACGCTGACGCTGGCCTGTTTCGCCGGGCCGTCAGCCGCCGAGGCGCCGAAGACCGGCTTCCTTGAACGCACCCACAAAGCAGGCGACGGCAAGGAATCGAAGTACGTCCTGTTCGTGCCAAACGACTACAAGGGCGATAAACCGTATCCCGTCATCCTCTTCCTGCACGGCTCCGGCGAGACCAAGGGCGGCGCCAGGATGCCGGTTGAGGTCGGCATCGGCTCGGCGATCAAGGCGCAGGAGAAGACGTTTCCGTGTATCACCATCTTCCCGCAATCGCAGAACCGCACCTGGAAAGCCGACTCCGAAGACGGCAAGCGGGCGCTGGCGATCCTCGATGAGGTGATGAAGGAGTACAAGACCGACCCGAAGCGAGTCTACCTGACCGGTCTGTCGATGGGCGGCATGGGCACCTGGAGCTTCGCCGCGAAGTACCCGGAGAAGTGGGCGGCCATCGTGCCGATCTGCGGCCCCGGCGACACGACGACGGCGGCTGCGATCAAGGATTTGCCGTGCTGGTGCTTCTGGGGCGACGCGGACCGGTTCGCCAATACGTCCATGCCGAAGATGGTCAAGGCGCTGGAGGACGCCGGCGGCAAGCCGAAGCAGACGGTGTACCC
>JBBQPD010000978.1:0-2849 GCA_038331535.1 Gemmatales bacterium
TGAGAGTCGCTCGTGCGGCCGCTGACCGACCGCACAATCCCTAGCCGCGCCGCTGAGGTTTCTGCGCAAGCCGTCCCTTTCTCTTGCAGAAATCCGAGCTTTCTTGCAGAACGGCGTTCTATTGCAAAGCCCTTTTTCCCACGCGCTCCAACGCGCATTTCGCGCCGAAACGCGGGAAAACAGAAGGTTTGGGTCTGCTGCCCGGTGAAACGATGAAACGAATCGGTCAGCCGTTTGCGGCGATGGGGCGCCAAGCCGGATTGAGTAAAGGGCCTGGTTCGGTATTTTACCCCGAAGGGGTTGTATCCGTCAGCCGGGGGTCGCCGGGCAGCGGCGCACCCCCGGCGAACGTGGACGCACGCACCCCCGGCGAACGTGGACGCACTCACCCCCGGCGAACGTGGACGCACGCACTCACCCCCGGCGAACGTGGACGCACGCACTCACCCCCGCCGGGGGTGCGCCGCTGCGCGGCGACCCCCGGCTGACGGATACAACCCCTTCGGGGTAAATACCGAACAAGGTACCGATTTAATACCGCGCTGGAATTGCTCGCCCCTAATTGCTACACTATGTTAATCGGCATTGTGATGATTCCGCCCGCTTTCCATCGCCTACGAAGGACTAGCGATGTCCGCCGAACAGCCAGCATCCCCCACGCCGCCGAAGCGATCGGGCGTTGAAGTCGTCAAGGAAAACAGCCGGGCACTCCGCGGCAGCATCGCCGCGGAGCTGGCCAAGGACAGCGACCGCTTCTCCGACGGCGACAAGAACCTCATCAAGTTTCACGGCTCCTACCAGCAAGAGGACCGCGACGCCCGCAAGTCGCGGCGCTCCGAGGGGCTGGGCAAGCACATCATGTTCATGGTGCGCTGCAAGATTCCCGGCGGGAAGATGACGGCGGACCAGTATCTCGCCATCGACGACATCGCCGGCAAGTACGCGAACGGCACGCTGCGCATCACCAGCCGCCAGGGCATCCAGTTGCATGGCATCGTCAAGAGCGGCCTGAAGGACACCATCGCCGGCATCAACCACTGCCTGCTCTCCACCCTCGGCGCTTGCGGCGACGTGAACCGTAATGTGATGGCCTGCCCGGCTCCCGTCAATGACGGCCTGCACGCCGAGTTGCAGACGACGGCGGCGCGGCTCGCCGCGCACTTCGCCCCGCGTACCGGGGCGTATCACGAAATCTGGTTGAACGGGGCGCCGCTCGCCGCCGCGGCCGAGGCAGAACCCGATCCGATCTACGGCAAGGTCTACCTGCCGCGCAAGTTCAAGATGGGGCTGGTGCTGCCGGAAGACAACTGCTGCGATGTGTACGCCCAGGACCTCGGTCTGCTCGCCGTCGTCGAGGACGGTCGCATCGCCGGCTACAACCTGCTCGTCGGCGGCGGCATGGGCATGACGCACGGCAACCACAAGACTTTCCCGTTCATCGGCCTAGCGATGTGCTACGTTCCCGCCGAGGAGGTCGTGCAGGGGGCCGAGGCGGTGGTGAAGCTGTTCCGCGACCACGGCAACCGCGCCGACCGCAAGCGCGCGCGCATCAAGTACGTCGTCCACGACTGGGGCATCGAGCGCTTCCGTGAAGTGCTGGCCGGCTATCTGGGCAAGCCGTTGACGCTGCCAAAACCCGTTGAGGTCCACGGCGTCGATCTGCACCTCGGCGCGCATCCGCAGGGCAACGGTAAGTGGTTCTACGGCGTGCAGATCGAGAACGGCCGCATCAAGGACGAAGGCACTCTCAAATTGCGGACTTGTCTGCGCGAGCTGATGACGCGCTTCAAGCCGAGCGTGCGCACGACGCCGTACCAGGACATCTTGCTCTGCGACCTCGAAGCCTCCGCACTGCCGGAGATCGAGCGCCTGCTGGGCGATCACGGCGTGCGCCTGCCGGAGCGCGTGTCGAACGTCCGCCGTAACAGCCTGGCATGCCCTGCGATTCCGACGTGCGGCCTGGCTCTTTCCGAGGCCGAGCGCTCACTGCCGACAATACTTGACACCCTGGAAGGGGCGCTGCGCGAGTTGGGTCTGGAGCAGGAGGCGCTGGGCGTGCGCATGACGGGCTGTCCGAACGGCTGCGTGCGGCCCTACCAGAGCGACGTCGGCATCGTCGGCCGCAGCGGCGAGAAGTACACGCTGTTCGTCGGCGGCCACACGCATGGCCATCGTCTGAATTTCCTCTTGCGTGACCTCGTCCATCGTGATGATATTATTGGCGTGTTGCGGCCGGTGCTGGCGCAGTTCAAGCAGGAACGGACGCCGGGCGAGACGTTCGGCGACTACTGCCAGCGCCTCGGGGCGGAGCGCTTGCAAGAGTTGCTTCCGGCCGCGAAGGATTCGGGAGAGGGGTGACCACTTTTGCCGCTTGCGGCTTGCGAGGGGGTGAAATGCACGAAACCCGACGCGGGTTGGTGGTGGCGGCCTTGATCGGAATGCTGGTAGGCGCCAACCGCGCCGCGGCTGAGGAGCGACCCCTCGTCTGGGCCGCCGACCTGGCCGGCGGCGAACCCTACGTCTTCGAAAACCCCGACAAGCCCGGCGAAGTCCTCGGCTTCGAAGCCGATCTACGCGACGCCCTGGCGCGCGAGCTTGGCAGACCCATCGTTTTCAAACAATATCCTTTCGACAGTCTCCTTCAGGGACTCGACCGCCGCGACTTCGATTTCGCGATGAACGGCCTGGAGATCACGCCGGAACGCCAGGAAGAAGTCCGCTTCACGCGCCCCTATTACGTTTACCGCCTCGGCCTGGTCGTTCGCGCGGACGACGAGCGTTTCAAATCGCTCGACGACGTGCTGAAACACCCCGGCGCGCAGGTCGGCACACTCAAGGCCTCCATCGCC
>JBBQPD010000979.1:0-2842 GCA_038331535.1 Gemmatales bacterium
CCAGATGCTGGTCGAGCCGCTGGTCTCCGCCATAGGGGTAGCGATGCAGGACGGCGGCGACGAAGTTGAGGGCAAAGGGCGCCAGGCAGAGTATCAGTACGGCCGACTGACGCAGGCGGTAGAGGGTGCCGGCACCCAGGATGCAAAGCACGATACCCACCAGGCCGCCGCCGTTCCACTGCACCGGATACGAAAACATGCGGCCGACGTGACGATTGACGAACCAGGGCAGCATGAGCAGTGGACGATGCGGGAAGAAGCCGCCTTCCCAGAACGTGGCCATGTACGGCTTCACCGCCGGGGCTTCGGGATGGTAGCTCTCCTGTCCCACGTACCGTAGCTGGGCGACAAAGCTCGCGACACACAGAACATTGAAGGCGACGAACCAGCAACGACCCGCCAGATTGGCTGAGCGCCAGACGACGGGCATCAGCACCAGGCCGACCGCTCCCGCGAGAAACACGACCGGATAGGACGTACCCACCGCGCAAGGGATAACGAGTGCCAGGGCCGCCAACCATCGACTGCGGTGCGGCGCGCGCAGGTAGTGGACCGCGAACGTCAGCAGCAACGTGGCGAAGAAGAGGTCGAGGCTGTACGGCTTGAGGGTCGCCGCCATGAGGATCGGCGTGCGCGCGACGGCCAGAATCCCCACAGCCAGGGCGGCCGGTAGCGGAGCGAGGACGGTCCGCGTCAGGTGCCAAAATAGGGTTAGGCCCGCAACCGATGCCAGGAACGGCACCAGGCGCATCGCCAACTCCGATGGCCCGAGCCACTCGAAGACGGCCTTCTCAAGCCAGAGGAACAGTAGCGGCGACAGCTGATAGTAATCCAGCTCATAAACAAGACCGCGGAAGTCGCGCGTGACAAAATTGAGCGCGAGCGCTGCCTCGTCGCCCCAGATGGGGAAGCAGAGCAGGTACACGTGCAGCCGGAGCAAGACGCCGAGGACGAGGAATCCGAGACTGAGCCAGAATGTCCAGGCGGCCGAACCCGTGTCTCGTGCCCGAAACCGGTTGACGAACCACAAGCGCATGCGCCGTCTCCCCAGGTTCCCGCCCGGGGTACGGATTATCTCCCGTCCCGGCCGGGCGCGTATAACCTCCCTGTCCTGGGGAACGCAAGGCGACTGTTTACGTTTCGCGCGATCCGCGCGAAACGTAAACAGCTCTGCGGTTACTTTTTGACTTCGTCGCGCCAGAGCCAGCGCAGGGAGTCGGGGAGGATGGCGCCGCCGTGCTTGCCGTTGTGGCCGCCGTCGCCGAACTCGAACTTGTAGTCGTACTTGGCGAACTTCAGCGCCGCGGCCATCGACTGATTCGCGAGCGGCCAGTGGCCGTGCAGATTGTCCAGGTCGCCGGAGCCGTCCTGCAGGAAGACGCGGATCGGCTTCTTCTCCGTCTTGCGGATCATACCCGGATACACGTCGCCGCCGCGAATGTTCGTGAAGCTGCCGACGTGGCTCAGCACCTTGCTGAACAGGTCCGGCCGCTCCCACGCGGCGGTGAAGGCGCAGATGCCGCCGGAGCTGATGCCGCCGATGGCCCGCCCCGCTGCGTCGGTGCGCAGGCTGTACTTCTTCGCCACCTCTGGCAAAATCTCCTTGTCCAGAAAGCGGACGTACTGGTCGGAGAGCGTGTCGTACTCGAAGCTGCGGTTGCTGCGTGCGGCGCCGCCCTGATCTCCCGGAATATTGCCGGGGTTGATGAAGATGCCGATGGTCACCGGCATGTCGCCCTTGTGGATGAGGTTGTCGAACACGGTCGGTACGCGGAACTGGCCTTTCGCGTTCATGTAGCTGCCGCCGTCCTGAAAGACCATGACGCAGGCCGGCTTCTTGGCGTCATACTGCTTGGGGACGTAGACCCAGTAGTCGCGCACCGTGCCGGGGAAGACCGTGCTCGTGTTCCAGGAATACTTGGTGACTTCGCCCTTCGGAACGCCTTCCTGTTCCATCGAGTCGGGGCCGAGCTTGTAATCGTCGGCCGCGCGCACGGCGGCCACCGACAGCGACAACAGTAGAACGGCGGAGAGTCGGTGCATCATGGGGGGGAACCTCGTGAGGGATTATTGGCGGACGGTGCCACAGTAACGCGCCGCCGACGCACAGGCAAGTGACGAGCGCGGTTTGGAAATCGTGGCGAGCGGGGGCCGTTAGGCTCCGGGTGAGTCACCGGGGGCCTAACGGCCCCCGCTCGCCAACCAACTCGAAACGAAGGGTCAGAACTGGATATAAAAGCGCGTTCCCAATCCCTGCACAACGCCGGACGCTAGCCCCGGCCTCATGCTGGTGCGGTTGTCGTCGGTGTAATTGAACTCGACGCGCGTGTTCGGCGTGAGGAACCAGTTCAGGCCAACCACCAACCCGGTCTGCACGCCGCCGTGGATCGGTCCGTCGTTCAAGTTCAGATAGGAATAGCGCGCCGCGATTTCCCAGGCGCCCCGGCCAAGAGACAGGTTGCCTTGCTCGTCGCGCGTCAGCCAGAAGTTCGTGATCGGGCCTTCCAGATACCGTTTGGACACGCGCCCCAACTCGCGGGTGTAGGCGCGGTGCTCGCCGGTGAGGAAGTAACCGACGGAGACGTAGCCGCCGTTGACCGAGCGCGTCGATCCCGGCGCTCCGGCAACGAGAGTAGCATCGTCGATGTAGGCGACGCACCACTCCGCCATCGCGGAGAACGGCCCATTGATGAGCATTAGCTCCGTGCCGACGAGGGTGCTGGACGAGCTGAAGATATTGCCGGTGTCCAGTAGACGCGACGTGTTGCCGGGCAGGCCGAGCGTGCCGTAATCGCCGGTGGCGTCCCGCAGCTCGGGGCGTGCGCGGTAACGGACCACGCCG
>JBBQPD010000980.1:0-2839 GCA_038331535.1 Gemmatales bacterium
TTGTGGTAAATCTCGATGTCGGCCAGGAAGGGGTCTTTCACGCCGGCGGCGCGCAATCGTTCGAGGAGCCGGCCGAGGTCTTCGGTGCGGGCGGCGATCTGCTTGAGCGCGGCCTCGTCCGGCGGCACAGCCGGCGGCGGGGCGTACTGGCCGAGAGCGCCGACGCCGCCCAGCGCCAGCAAGCCGAGAAGGACCACCATTCCGACCGAACGGTTCATACGGCACCATCCTCGTGAGCGGGTACACAATGCCACAGCGGGCCGAGTGTTGACGATACCGTGCCGGCGCAATGGGGGCAAGCGTTTCGCGCCGCAAGTGGTGGTTCGGGACTCGCGGCAAAACGATTACGGGTTCGTTGCAGCCGGCGTTTGCCGAGATCTGAAGGGGCGGACGCTGGAGCGTCGGAAAAAGCGGCAAAGAGAGGCGAATCAAGGAAACAACCCTAAACGCATCCACAGTCGGCGGGCCTCCAATTGGAGGGGCGAATTCATGCGCAGACAGGCGACGGTTGCGCGACCGATGGGAGTCAGTCCGCGAATGTCACCCGTGTTCGTATCCGCCTGAAAGTGCTCGTCCCAATGAAGATGGCGTGGATTGAAGAGTCCTACTTCACTCTCGGTAGCCTCATCCAGGCCAGTAAGGCGATCACTTTTGTGCAAATTGCAGGCCCGACAGGCGAGAGCCAGATTACCGGCGTCATCCAGCCCCTGCCGGGAGGTCGGGATGACATGTTCGACTTCGAACGAGATATTGAAAATGGCTTCCGGCGCCCGGCAATACTCGCAGCGATGTCCCGCGCGCCGCGCGATCAGCGGATAGAAAGGATTCACGGAGCAAGTCCCCGCAGCAGGCTACGGGCGCGCTCGGCTGTAGCACGAACCTCGGCCTCGACCAGCGAATCAAGTTCCGCCTGCTCTTCGGCGGGCAGGGGAATCCCGCGATCGCGAAAACCTCTCCACCGGGCGAACAGCTCTTCCAATCGCTGTTGTTGCTGGGCCGTAAAGAAATGGTCGGGGCGAAGGCTTTGTACGACGAGTAGCGTGCCGGTTTGAGTTTCGTCCAGTTGAGAGGTAAGGGCGTCCAGAGCCTGCCCCGCGGTTTTACCTACGGATTGCTTGTCGCCTGCAACCGCACGGAAGTTCGTGGTCGGCGAACCGGGGCTTTCAGACAGAATAGCGATGGTGGTCATCCAGCAGTCTCCTTTCTCGCCATTCTACTGCGGATCGATACCGTTCGCGAGACCGGTCAGACTTCCTATTTCCGCAACGGCTGCGCTGTCCGCAGGACGATCGACACGACCGCATGTCCCTTGCCGGTCTGCTGGCGGACTTCCAACCGCTCGATGAACTCCAGAGCCGTCAGCACGCCATCGATGCGGCTTTGGGCCTCGTCAGGTTTCAGGTCTTCCTTCGCGGAGAGCATCTGCGCGAGGGCGGCGCGGCGGGCCAGAATGTAGCCGCGCCAGGCTTTGAACGAGATGCGCAGCAGCGGCGCCGGGCCTTCGGAAGCGGAGGCCGACGGTACCATGAAGCGGCCGATCAATTCGGGTGTCGAGGCCAGCGCGAGGAAGCCATCCTTGAGCGCGAACGCCGGGCGAACGCCAGGGGGCAGCGCCTCGCTTTCGAGATACTTCACGTCGTGCTTGTCGAACGTGCCGGTCTTCAACAAGAGCGGCTTGTCGGGGAAGTGCTGGCCGTGGCCCAGGACAGCGAACTCGGCGAAGAAATGGAGGCGGGCCAGAAGCGCCTTATCGACCGGGTCCATCTTGTCGCCGGCATTCATGCGCAGAGCGAACAAGCTTTCGGGGTAGATGTGTTTGGCCTCGGCCGGCGCTGTGAGCCAGAGCGCCCAGTCGGGACCGACGAAGGGCAACACGTCCTTCACCACGTCCGCCCGACCCGTCGAAAGGTTCAGGCTGGCGAACAGTTTCTTCCGGTTCTCTGGTGGCAGGAAGTCGCCCAGAACCTCGGCCAGGGCGGCGAAGTCGATGCGGCCGCCGACCGCCAGCAGCGCATCGTCGGGGCACTGCTTCCACAGATCGCTCGGTTTCGCCAGGGCGGCGAAGAGACGCCGGGCCGCAGCGGGCAGGTCTTCACTGCGACCGCGCACTCCAAGCGCCAGCGTTGCGTCGCGGTCCAACGTCAGCGACAGGGCGGCGCCGTCGAGCGCTTTCCAGTAGACGAGAAACATTTTCAGGACCGCGGAGCCGGCTTCCTCGGCCTTGGCGGCAAGCTCAGAGTCGAAGGCACGTGGGTTGAGGTAGACGGAGAAGAGCGCTCGGTCCGCTCCGAGTTGCCGCAGCCACGTCGTCATCGCCGGCTCGGCGTCGGCAGGGCCGGTGAGGTCGAGGTCGAGGGCTTGCTGCAACATCTTCTCCTGGCCGGAGAAGACCAGGACAGGGCCGCGCAGGTGATAGTAGGTTGTCGCCTTCTTTTCGACCCGGCCGTGATAAACGAGGTTCTTGTACTTGAGTTCCTTGAGTTCCTTCAGGTCGCCAGCTGCGAGTTGTGCCTTATTGAAGCGCTCGACGAGGTCGCCCAGCGCCCTGGCGCTGCGAGCGCGGATGAGCATCAGGTCCTGTTCCTCGCCCGCCTTGCCCGGCTTATAGGCGAAGACGACGGCGTCGCCGAGGATGTCGTCGCGCAAGTCGTCCCAGCCGATGCCGAGATATTTCTTAAGCTCCTTCTCGGCGCCGAGCAGCTGTTGAATCTCCCCGGCTTCCTGCAGCTTCTTGCCGAAGACGGATTTGCGAAACTGATCGACGAAGGGCGACTCCGCCAACGCCTTGCCGTTCTCACGCAGGTTCTGGATGACGACGCAGAAGCCCACATCGGCAGGG
>JBBQPD010000981.1:0-2834 GCA_038331535.1 Gemmatales bacterium
CGCAAGCAGTAAGCGGGGATTCGAACCGCTTACTGCGTGCGCGGCTGCTTTGAACCGATTACTGCGTGCGCGGGTCCTTTGAACCGCTTACTGCGTGCGCGGCTCCTTTGGCGATTCGACTGCCCTGAAAGGGCGGCTTCTGATTATAATGTGGATGTCGCTTCGGGCGCGGACGGACCCGTGCCGGGCGACGGGAAGCCGCGCAGCTTTCTGTGCAATTCCGAAAAAGGGAGTGTTGTCATGTCCACAACGGCGAAATCGGCGCCGAATTCGGTGAGCAACAACCGTTCCGGCCTGGATCCGCTCCGCCCCGTGACGGTGCCGGACTTCGTCGGCGCCAAGGCGCGCGGCATCCGGCTGACCATGTTGACCGCCTACGACTTCACCATGGCGCGCTTGATCGACGCGGCCGGCGTGGACAGCATTCTCATCGGCGATTCGCTGGGTATGGTCGTGCAGGGACAACCCGATTGCCTCGCCGTCACGCTCGACGAGATGGTTTATCACACCCGCCTCGTCACGCGTGGCGCTCGCCGCGCCCTGGTCGTCGCGGACCTGCCCTTCATGAGTTATCAGGTCAGCCCGCAGCAAGCGCTCGAAAGCGCCGGCCGACTTATCAAGGAGGGCGGCGCGCACGCGGTGAAGCTGGAGGGCGGCGTGCGCAGCGCCGCCGCCGTTGCCGCGATCACCGAGGCCGACATTCCGCTCATGGGCCACATCGGCTTGACGCCGCAGTCGGTTCGCCGCCTCGGCGGTTTCAAGGTGCAGCGCGACGGCGACAAGCTGATCGAGGACGCCCTGGCCATCGAAGCGGCCGGAGCATTCGCTCTCGTGGTGGAGTGTGTGCCCGCGGAGCTGGCGGCGCGCGTGACGGCGGCGCTGAAGATTCCGACGATCGGCATCGGCGCCGGACCGCAGTGCGACGGCCAGATTCTCGTCACGCCGGACATTCTCGGCCTGTTCGACGACTTCCGGCCGCGCTTCGTCAAGCAGTACGCCGACCTGGGGCAGCAAGTGCGGCAGTCGGTCGAAGCGTACTGTAATGAAGTGCGCGATGGCTCGTTTCCGGCGGCGGAACACAGTTTTCGCTGAGATATTTACGTTTCGCGCGAACCGCAAACGCGGAGGGGTTGGTCGCGGTAGGAGTCAGATTCTGCCGAATGCCGGCGTCCCCATCTGTTCCTCGATACGCAGCAGCTGGTTGTACTTCGCCAAGCGCTCACTACGTGCCACCGAGCCGATTTTGATTTGACCCGCTCCGCTCGCCACCGCCAGGTCGGCCAGCGTCGCGTCTTCCGTCTCGCCGCTGCGGGCCGAGATCACGGCGCGGAAACCTGCCTCACGCGCCATCCGCACCACTTGCAACGTCTCCGTCAGGGTGCCGATCTGGTTCACCTTGACCAGCACCGCATTCGCCGCCTGGGTGTCGATGCCCTGCTTGAGCCGCAATGGGTTCGTCGCGAACAGGTCGTCGCCGATGAGCTGCACGCGCTGGCCGAGCGCCGCCGTCAGCTGCCGCCAGCCCTCCCAGTCGTCTTCCGCCAAACCGTCCTCGATACTGACTATTGGATAATCGGTCACCCAGCGCGCTAGCCGTTCGATCATTTCTCCCGCGGACAGTACAAGGCCGCCATTTTCGCGAAGGTGATAGCGGCCGTCGCGGAAAAAGTGCGTGCTGGCCACGTCCAGGGCGAGCACCGCGTCCGTGCCCGGTTTTAGTCCGGCACGCTCGATAGCCCGCAAAACCATCTCGATGGCCTGCTCGTTGCTGTGCAAGCGCGGCCCGAAGCCGCCCTCGTCGCCGACTAAGACGCCCTCGAAGCCGGCGGATGTCAAAACCTCTCCGAGCGCCCGGTAAACGGCGACGGACATCTCCAGCGCTTGCGAATAGCCGCCGGCGCCGACCGGCATGAGGAGAAAGTCTTGAAAGTCGAGGTTGCCGCCGGCGTGCAGGCCGCCGCTGATCATGTTGACCATCGGCAGCGGCATGCGGGCGCGGCCGTCTGGATCGAGATAGCGCCAGAGCGGCACTCCCCGGTTCGTCGCCGCGGCGTGGGCGCAGGCCAAGGAAACGCCGAGAATCGCGTTCGCTCCGAGACGCGACTTGTTCGGCGTCCCGTCGAGTTCGATCATGACGCGGTCGATTTCGGACTGTCCCGTTACCGGCTGGCCGATAAGACTCGGGGCGATGACCTGGCACACGTTCGCGACGGCCTGGCGAACGCCCCTGCCGCCGTAACGGGCTGGATCGCCGTCGCGCAGCTCGACCGCTTCGTGCTTGCCGGTGCTGGCGCCGGAGGGGATGATAGCCCGGCCAAAGCCGCCGTCACAGGTGACTTCGACCTCGAGCGTCGGCCGGCCCCGGCTGTCGAGCACCTCACGGGCGTGAATCGCGCGAATGGCCGGAGTTGATGCGGACATGGCGGGCTACCATTGATTTATCGTTTCGCGAAACGAAGTTCACAGCGTCGTCGCCGGCAGCGGACGAGCGTTCGCGCCTTTTTTCGGTAGGACGGAGCAGAAGAGGGATTTGCACAAAACCCACCACCCGCGCGCCGACCACGGCTCACGCAGCAAGCGCTTCCACGCGGGCTGCACCGCCTGGAGCGGTTCGCCCTGGCCGAGCTTGCCGGAAGCCCAGATACGGTAGACATCCGCCTCCCATCGCCGAGTGTGCCACCAACCTAACAGGTACGCATTGCGTCCCACGACCCGGAGCATGTTGCGGCTATCGAAGGCGACATCGGAGCGCGACAGCGATCCCGGTTCGAGTACATAGGTCGCCAATGGTTCCCACAGAAGGTACGTGGGGGCCGCCTCGACCAGGCGCACCC
>JBBQPD010000982.1:0-2830 GCA_038331535.1 Gemmatales bacterium
TTTACTCTCCAGGCAACGGGGCCGTAGCCGCGCAAAGCCAGGTGGCCCCCGCTATCGCCTTAGCGCGATCACCAGGGTTACCAGCGCCGCCGCGATCTGCGCGAAGATCCCCGCCGTAGAGGCAAAATCCAACGGCTTGTCGGCGGGATCTCGCTCCGGTACGTAAACGGTGCTGCCTGCTGTCGGCTTTGGTGTTCCGTCGGGCAGCAGGAAATGGGGACTGCGCGATTCCACCTTACCGTTCGGTTGCGTGACGTACGCGCGTCCAAGGTCCGCCTTGCGGGAGCCGCCACCAGCTGCCCTGATGTAGTAGTCGATCGTCGCGCCGGGCGAGTAAGTAACTGCGATGGGGGCGTTGACGGCTCCTGTAACGCTCACCACCGCGCTGTATCGAGGGATGTACACCGAATCCCCGTCCTGCAGCGGAAGATTGTCCAGATCCTTTGCATTCCTCAGTACATCGGGGAGCTCGATGCCGATGCGCCCCACTCCGTTCTTCCGGTAGAACACGACGCCGTTGGCATAGGCATCTGTTGTGAGGCCACCGGCACGACCGATCAAATCGCTCAACTTCTCCGTTTTCGTGCGGAGGGAATACCTGCCGGGATACTTCACCTCTCCGTCAATTACTGCCGTGCGCTGCAGCTCCCAGTTGGGCTGCCGAAGGATGAGCACATTGTCGTAAGGCAATACTTCGACTTCGGCGTGCGGACCCGATGGCGCGGGCAACCCGGGAGGTCCGAGGTATCGCCCGTCGGGGCCGCGCTCAAAGATGTAGCTGGAGTCGAGGGGAATTCTGAAGGTACGCGCGGTGGTTCCGTTGGCCCGGTTCTCTGGAAGGCGAGCTACCTCCGCTTCGTTCAGGTACGCGCTCTGCTCCAGACCGCCCGCGAGAAGCACGAGATCACGCACCGTCAAGCCTTCCCGGTATGGGAACTGACCACTCTTTCGCACGGCGCCGCTGATCGCGACATACCGCGTCGGCCGAAAATCCGTCGTCGAGAAGACCCGAATCTCGTCGTCTTCCTGGACCGGGAAGTCGTTGATCACGACTCCGGACGTATCACGCAACGCGGCCCGCAACTGAACGCGGGTAGAATCGGGTCGCAGGCGCGTGATGCTGACCTCGCCGAGGTAGGCATCGGGCTTCACGCCACCGGCGAGCCGGAGAACGTCAGAGATTTTCATTCCGGCCGTGATACCCACCGGACCGGGGGTCCAGACGTCCCCGTGAACCGCCACCCGATTGCGAACGCGCGTCGCCACGGGAAAGACGCGGATCACGTCACCGTCGTGAATTGGCAACGCTGGTCCCATCCCGGTTGCGAACTCATCGGAGACGACGTCCGTGACCACTCGATCGCGTCCTCCTGTGGCGCGCTCGGTCGGGGAAAGGATTCTTTCGATCTGCACACGCCGGCGTGAAGCGCTGGCGGTGAAGCCCCCTGCGAAGCGGAGGGCGTCTGCGAGGGTTTCAGTGGTTTTCATCTCGTAAGTCGCCGGCCGAGCGATCTCGCCGAGGATGCGAACGCGCGGTCCGTGAATGGGGATAAAAATGCGATCGCCGTTTTCAAGCCTCACATCCTGACCGGCATTTCCCCCAAGCAGATAGTCGTACACGTCGAACAGCGCGATCCCGCCCGACACGTGATGAATCTCGATCTTGCGAAGACTTCCATTGTCGGTCGGGCCGTGCGCAACGTACAACGCGGATAGCGCGGTTCCGGCGCTGGATATTCGATAGCTTCCCGGATAGAGAGCGTCGCCCGTCACGAAAACCTGATTGCTTCTGAGTCGCGCCGGGGTGATGTAGAAGTGGGTTGTGGCTCCTGCTCCGCGACGCACGCCCGAATACACGCGGCCGAGCCGGCTGTATAGCACGTTCTCCAGGTCAGCCAGGGTCAAGTTGTTCACCCAGACCTGTCCAACCTGAGGAATGATTATGAATCCTTCACGCGTGACGTCAAGGCTGTAGGATTCCTCCACATCGCCAGTGAGAACCAGCACGAGCTTGTCGCCAGGGCCAACGCGATAATTGGGATCTACGGGACCCGAAAGATTGGGATCGAACTGGCTGCTCACTCGGCGAAAGAAGTCGAGCCCAAAGATCACGAATCCACTGTCCACCGCGGCTTTGGAGAGTTTAGACGAGTCTTGCGCCGACATGCAGGTGGCGCGAGCACTCGAAAGCAGCTTGGCACGTCGTCTCCGCATCGATGCGCTATCCGTAAGGCCGGGTACTGCACTGGTATCCACCACGAGGGTGTCGGGATCAATCCCGCAACGCATCAATTGAAGATCGGTCGTATCCGCAATTCCCAGCTGCGAAAGCGCGGAGAAGACATCGCTCGTGGTCGCGGTGCTGTCAGCCGCGCCGCTTCCGCCAGGCAGGTACGCGTCGAGAAGGTTCTCGGGATACCCCTCGGCCCTGAGCCGCGCACGCACCTGGTCCGGGGTAAGTCCGCTCGTCAGAATCTTTTGCTTCAACTGATTGAGCAGGGCAGGATTGGTCTGTAGCATCTGCTTTGCCTGGTCCGCCGTGGGTCGCTGAGCGACGGCAGGAGCTGCGGCAGCGGAAAGAGCGAAAACGATGAGTGACCAATGCAGCTTCAAGGTGGCTGTATCCGAAAAGGTTTTGGCGCAGGGGAAATGGTCGCTCAGGGACTCGAACCCAGGACCTCTGCTGTGTGAAAGCAGCGCTCTAACCAGCTGAGCTAAGCGACCGTGAAGACGACTCCGCCCGAAGTTCATCCGGTGGTTCAAGCGAAGAATGATAGTTACCGGGCCAAAGTGTTGGTAGTAGCGGCTGTCAGTCCCCGCGCCATTACCT
>JBBQPD010000983.1:0-2815 GCA_038331535.1 Gemmatales bacterium
TCTGCGGGTTAAAATTTGTTTGTTGGTGTTAAACAACACGGCGCGGGGGGGGGTTACCCCCCCGGGTCACTCCCGGGGGGGAAAACGCCCCCCGCTCGCCTGGGTGTGAAACTGCTTTTTGGTTACGACCTCGTATCATTCTTGTTATTACGAGGAGACCCTACCATGCCGACCTTCCGCTGCCCGAAGTGCCGGACGCGCCTCACCGCCGACGGTTCGACGCCGACTGTCAATTGCACGCAATGCGGCCAGCTGTGTGCTATCCCAGTCCAGGCAACGCCCCTCTCTTCTATTACGCGGAAACCGGCCCCGGTGAGCATGGCGGATGCCATGGCTGAGGATGAGGTCGTTGACGTCGTCGCTGCGGGAGACGACGATGAGGTGATGGACGTGGTCGCGGTCGGAGGCGCGAAGAAGAAGAAGAAAAGCTCGAAATCCGGCAAGTCCGCTTACAAGAAGCCGATCTATCTTCACGATGACGACCGCGACGAGGGCTGGTTCAGTGTTCCCAATATCATCGTGGCCGCCACAGTCGGAGTTGGCTTCTTGCTTCTGATCGTCACGATGGCAAGTCCGCATACGGGCGGACTATTGTTGGCAACGTGGGGAATGCTCCTGTTCATCCCTGGCCGCATTCTGATGCTCATCCGCGGCGGGCAAGAAGGTGAATTCATGGCAGTGTTCTTTGTCCCCTTCTACGACTTGATCTTCGGACTCAGCCAGGGCAGTAATGCAGTCAAGATTTTGATCGTCGAATACGCGGGGTTCGTCTATTTCGGGATCGGATATATGGCATCAGGCGGCCCCTCTCGGATGTATTATTAGTCGAGTCCTCCACCCGTTTACCCAACGCTGGAAGGCGAACCTCAATCGTTCATGGAATGGGATCGGCCCCGTCTCGACCGAACAACCGTTTCACAATTAGCGTTGCGTAACTGCCGCGCGGCAGGTCAAAAGACAGGAGTAGTTTCTGCCGTCCGGACCGAAGCTCGTCGTCCTCGAAAGCGTGGCTCAGCCCTTCCGGCAGGCATAATGCGGGCCGTTCCCCGCGTGAAAAGAACATCTCCCGAATGCCGCGAACTTGCATGTCTCGCAGTGTCAACCCTTCCTCGGCCATCACTTCTTGAACCATTGGGAATAGAGGATCGTCATCGGCGATTTTCAGCCGCGCGGACAGCAGCGGCAGCGACAGCGCGGACAGTCCTCGAAAGTTATCTTCCTCTAGACCAACATGGAATGGCACTTCGCCCAACCGGAGAGCAACCGGACGCAGGCACTCCGCTGGGCAGTGTCGCCGCAGCCACGCCGCCAGGAGACGATTCCACAAATGGCTCTGATAGGCCGACAGGTACAACGTGCGCAGCTCCGGCCGCAACAGGGCCAGGGCGCCGCGGAAATCGTCCGCCCGAACGCGCAAGTATTCGATCACGCGCCAGGTGTCGCCGTGCGGGAGAATCTGTGTAAGTTTCGCCCAGTCACCCCAGTGCGCTTCCAGGTGGCGCTTCTCCGTCTTCTGCGCCGCGCGGTCGTGTTCGTAGGGTGCGACCAGCGCCAACCGCAACGCCTCCTCAAACTGGCCGCGCACCAGCAAGCGCGCGATGAACTCGCCGCCATCCTCGGAAACAGAGCCAAAACGCTGATCGTCGAAATAGTTCGGTACACCCTCCGTCGCTAGTCGGGCCAATGCCGCCTCCAGCTCCGGATGCGTGGCGGCATCCAGATCGCGCACCGTCAGCTGAAAGTGATTGCGCTCGATGTCGGACGAAGCGTAAGGGGCCGCGACTTGACCGAGATAATCGACGCGGACGCCCTGCTGATTCAGCCCGCGCCGCGGACCGTGAAAGATGGTGAGATACTGCACGGTCAGCGCGTGCCGGTCTTTGAGGCCGCCGTAAGAAATGCGGCGCGGGTCGATGCCCCAGCGCTTGCGCACGACGGCGATGGCATCGGGCGTGGTCCAGCCGCGTTTCTCCAGGCGGTAGAAACCGAACGGGCCTTCGACGCCGGCGACGACGCGCGTAATCTCTTCGACTTGGAAGTCGTCCGGCTGTTGCTTGAGTTTCATGAGAGGAGAAACGGACGGAAGGGAAAAAGGTGAGGCCGAGAGGGAGAGTTCAAAACCGTCGCCCAGACAGCTTTGAACCCCACAGCCTCTCGGCCCCGTCAGTGAGAGCATCAGGCGAAATTGCTCTGCAATTAACTTTACCACATCTTTTCGCGATGACAAGAGTTCGTGGAAAGATTTTTCCTCTTGCCGATTGCCGCTTGCGGCTTAGCGGTTAGGCGCCGCTAAGCCGCAAGCGGCAATCGAGCGCGCCTTTATCCGACCAGTTCCTTCAGCGGCGTCGCGCCTTTGTCCACGATGCGGATGGGCCGGCCGATCGGCGTCTGGTTCTGCTTCGTGTGGTCGATGCCGAGCGCTTTGCACACGGTCGCCATGAAATCGAGGCCGGACACGACCCGTTCCGTGACGACGGCGCCCTCGGCATCGGTCTTGCCGACGACCTGGCCGCCCTTGATGCCGCCGCCGGCCATGACCAGGCTCCACGCCTTCGGGTAATGGTCGCGGCCCGGCTTGGCGCCGCGGCTGTTGATCTTCGGCGTCCGGCCGAACTCGCCCATCCAGATCACCAGAGTGCTGTCCAGCTGCCCGCGCTCTTTCAGATCGGTAATCAGCTGCGACATGGCCGGATCGACGGTGCCCGACAGGCTCTTGACGCGATCGAAGTTGTCCTGGTGCGTGTCCCAGCCGCCGAGCGAGACTTCGACGAACGGCACGCCGACCTCGACCAGCTTGCGGGCCATCAGGCAGCCG
>JBBQPD010000984.1:0-2805 GCA_038331535.1 Gemmatales bacterium
TTCCGGGAGAATGGGGGCTACGGCGACCTGAAGAACTATTACTTCGACCACGAGAGTATGCCGCTGCCCAACAACGACCCGGCTCCCCTGGACGTGGCGAAGCACTTTGAAGTGGAGTTCGGCTACGGCCAGGACATCGGCATCATGGTCGTGGCCTTCAAGGATCTGTTCACCGCACCCGCCGGTAAAGAGCTGATCCTGACCTTCCCGAACGGCGCGGCGGCGCGCATCCCGTTGCGGCCGGCGGGGGAGTTCAAAAACATCGGCGACGCCATCGTCGAATTGCCCCGCTTCGAGAAGCGCACCGACGTCATGTTCGAGAAACGCCGGCCGGACGACGTGCGCGGTTTTCGCCACTGCGGCTACCTACACGGCCTCACCCCCGGACCGCTGCGGGTCGGCGTGGAGTACGTGGACGGCTCGGGGCGGTCGTTCAAATTCCCTCGGCCCGTCGAGTTAAACGTGCCGGCCTTCAACGTGGAACTGTTGCACGGGGCGCGCGTGATCCGCATGGGCCGGCCGGGCAAGCCGGTTCTCCAGGTCAACGGCCTGGAAGCGCTGAAGAGTTGCCAGATCGCTTCCGCCCGGGACGGCCCTTATTTAAATGTGCCCCAGCACATGAATGTGCCGACCCTTTTCGAGATCGAGCTCGAAAAAATCCCCGGGTTCGACCGCAAATCGGGCAACCAGGCGTTCTGGCTCAAAGCGACCACAAGTGGGGGCGTCGTGCGCGGGCCGGAGGTCGTGAAGGTAGACGTCCCGGACGGCGTCGTCGGCGCCGGCGCCGTACGCGGGCCCACAGAAACCGCGCGCCGGTGACATATCGGCCGGCCGGCCGCATAACGGCAAGCCGCCGGCGGGCAAGTTCTTGCTTGCCCCGCGATAGGAATCCCGTGTAGAGTAAAGGGACAATATCGAGTCGGTGCCGGGGTACGCTCCATGCAAATAACGAACATCGCCTGTCCGAATTGTGCCAAATCGCTGAAACTCACGCAGGCGCTGCCCGCAGGGACGAAGGTGCGCTGCACGGGTTGCGGCCGGCCCTTCTCGTTGCCGGCGCACGCTCCCGCCGCGCCGATCGTCGCCGTGCCGCCTGCCCCGGCGGGACGCGGCTTTCTGGTCGGCTTACTCGTCGGCGGCATCGTCATGCTCGCTGGCGCCTCGGTCGCCCTGGCGCTGTACCTCAACCGCGACAAGAGCAAGAGCGACGACCGGCAGGCCGCTGTCCAGCCCAAGAAGGACGACAAGGATCGGACGAAAGAGGAGGAGCCGAAGCCAAAGGAGAAAGAGCCGGAGAAGGATCCGCTCATCACACCCACTCCCGTCAAACCGCCTTCCGACAAGAAGCCGCCGGAGGAAGAGGTGATCCGGCCGAAAGATTACGATCCCAATCCACGTCCCAAGCCCGATCCCGTCAAGCCCGATCCGGTGAAGCCGGACCCGGTGAAACCAGACCCGGTGAAGCCGGACCCGGTGATCAAGCCGGAGGCCAAACCCGACCTCCCTCCTCTGCCGCGCGGCGAACAGGAAAAAGTCAATGCGGCGGTCGAGGCCGGTCTCAAGTTTCTCAAAAGCAAGCAGTCGGCCGATGGCTCATGGATGGACCAGACTACTGGTGGGACTTCTTTCATGGGGCTGGTGCTGCTGGAATGCGGCATCCCGGCCACGGAAGACGTCGTCGTGCGCGTCGCGCAATTCGTGCGCGCGAACTCATCGCGAAGCATTATGCATTACGACGTTTCGTGCTGCATTCTCTTTCTCGACCGGCTCGGCGACCCGGCGGACCGGCCGTTGATCCGCTCTCTCGCCCTCCGCCTGATGGCCGGGCAGGGGCCGAAGGGAGGCTGGGGTTATACGCTCGCTCCCGGATTTGGGCTCAACGACGAAACTAACTTTCTCAATGCCTTGATGGCGACTCGACCGAAGAACAACCTGGAACTGTTTGTCGCCGGCGCCTCCGGCGTTCCCTCGGCCCATCTGCTCGGAGTCAAGCCGGACCTCGTTCCGAACGTCAAGTTCGAACCCGATGCGGTCTTCCAGACCGACGAGGCGCGCGAAGCCCTGGCGAAATTGTCGCCGGAGTCCAAGCGTGCGGCAGTGTTCGCACTCCCTTCGGCGCCACGGCGCGAGGAAACGGACCCGAGCGATAACTCGAACACCCAGTTCGCGATCCTCGCGCTTCTGGCCGCCGCCCGACACGATATACCGGTCGAACGCGCCCTCGGGCTGGCCTCCCGTCGCTTCCGAACCTTGCAGGATGCACAGGGAGGCTGGGCCTATCGGTATTTCGGCGGCACCAATCCCAGCACTTCGTCGATGACCTGTGCCGGTCTGCTCGGTCTGGCTGTGGGCCACGGCCTGGTGGCCGGTTCCAAGCCGGGCATTCCTGGCGCCAAGATTCTCGACGATCCCGGCATTCAGCTGGGATTTAAGAGAATCGGCAGCCTGATCGGCAAGGATTTCCAGGGCGGAGAAACGAACTCCATCAACCCCTACTTCCTGTGGTCGGTGGAACGGCTGGGCGTGCTCTTCAACCTGTCGCGAATCGATGGCAAGGACTGGTACGCCTGGAGCACTGAGCTATTCCTCAAGATTCAGAAGCCGGACGGCTCCTGGCACGTCGGCAATTACACTGGCTCGGTGGACGTGCTCGACACCTGTTTCGCCCTGCTCGTCCTCAAGCGCGCCAACCTCGCCAAGGAGTTGACCGTCAAGATCAACAAGCTCGAACTGATCGACGAGGACAAGCCGCGCAAGTGATCTTGAGGAGCCGCGCACGCAGGAAGCGGGCCGCGGATCAGGGCC
>JBBQPD010000985.1:0-2787 GCA_038331535.1 Gemmatales bacterium
GTCTGGTTGACGACCAGCGACAGGGTCAGCGGGTGATAGTCGATGGTGCCGGGACCGCCCATGTCGGTCCAGCTCTGCGGCGACACGACGTTCGTGATCATCCGGATCAGCTCGCGCTCCTGGGAGGAGCCGGGCGCGGACTTGGCCCAGCCGCCGTTGCTGTTGCTGTTGCTGTTACCTTCGGCGGAAGCGAACGGCGTTCCCCCCGGCCCGCCGATGTTCGACGTGCCGGTCGAGGTGCCGCCATTCAGTCCGTAAGACGGCGTGAGCGGCGTCGGCGCTCCGTACAGAAGCGGCGGCGCCGCTGCTCCAGGCAGAGGAGGCGGCGGCGTATTCGGCCCGGCGAACGGCAGGTTGGCGAAGTTGCCGATCGGGATGACCAGGTCGGCGACGTAGTGCGTCGCCAGTCCCATCTTGCCGCGAGCGCGGTCGGGCGTCGTGATCTGGAGCGTGCCCTCCTCGACGATGTAGGTCAGGCCGAGGTCCTTCAACATCAGGTTCAGCTCGGAGCGCAGCGCGACCTGTTCGAGCTTGATGGTTACCGGCCGGTCCTGGCCGATGCCCTTGTCGGCGAGCGCCTGCTGATCCACGTAGATGTTCAGGCCGTGAACCTGGCGCAGGACCTCGACCACTTCCCGCAGCGGCATGTTCTGGAAGTGCAGCGACGCCGGCGTATTCAGGCGCCGCTCGATCTCGCGGTCCTGGGGGTTGTGGTGCGGGATGTTGAAGTTCGGAATCTTACGCTTCGAGGCTTCATCCCAGCGGCTCTTGTCGAAGGCGTAACCATTGCTGAATGCCCTGATCGGCGGACTCGTCTCCGCGTCGTCCAGTTGCGCATCGACGGCGCCGTTCTTGGCCTTCTTAATCTCCTGGCCGATCTGGACGCTCTCGGCGCGCTTGGCTTGCTCGACGGCGGTGATGACGATGACGTTCTCGGGATCGAGATCCTTCGCCTGGAGGGCGACGGCGGCCGCGTCCTCGTATTTCGTCTGTTTGTAGAGAGCGTTGTACTTCTTCATCAGCTCGGCGATTTTCTTCTGCTTGTTCTCCTCGACCAGCTCACGCTTGGTACGATTTTCCGACGCCGAGTTCTTCGCCACGGATTCGTTGTAGAGGAACTCGCCCTGCGACTTCATGATCTTGAACTGGTTCATCCGATTCTCGACCGGCCGCTTGAGCAGGGCGACCTGGCTGGTGCTGAGATGCTCGTCCTGAAGCTGATTGATGTAGGCCTGGAGCGTTTCCAGGGCGGCATCGGTCTGGCCGACCTTGAACTTCTCCGACGCCTCGCGCTGGGCGTCGAGTCCCTGTTGCCGCAGCTTCTGGAACTTGACCTCGCGCAGTGCCTGCGTCGATTCGAGCAGCGAGTTGTCCGAGGCGTTGGCACGACCCGTCGTCGGGTTGAACTTCACGCCCGTCAGGTCGGTGCCGGCCGGGTTGCCTGGACTCTGAACGACGGTCTTCACGGCGTCGGGTCCGGTCGGTTTCTGACGTTCCGGGCTGCCCGGCTGCATCTGGGCGGTCTGCACGATCTCGCGGAAGCGGGTCTGCCGCGCCGCATCGAGGTCGTGCTTGTCGATGGTGGCCAGGAGGACGCCGGCCTGCTTGTAATCGCCGCGATAGTACGCATTCTCGGCGGAGTCGAAGGTGCGCCGCTTCTCGAGCGTGCGCTGGGCGTTCTCCTCGGCATCGATGGAGCGGAGCACGGCCTGGGCATCATCCTGGACGCCGTAAGAGCCGCTCAGGGCTTCCTCGGCGAGACGGCGAGCGGTGACGGTGGCCCCGTTGTTCAGCTCCAGCCGGGCCTTTTCCAGCAGCGCCCGGCCCTGGTTCGGCGCCGGGGCCGGCACGACCGCGACCGGTGCGGCCGGCGGCACGTAGCTGAACGGCGGCGTCGGCACGCCGACGTTCGGAGGCACAGGCATGCCGCCGGTGGCCACGGCGGTGCCGCGCAGGCTGTGGAGGCGTTCCACCCGGCTGGCGACCGGCTGGCTATCCTGGCGGAAGGCGGCCGTCAGCTTGCCTGCCTCGTCGAGATATTCCTCGGCCTTCTGATAGAGCGCGCCCTTGTCGTTGCTCTTCGTGTTGAGCACCTCGTCGGCGGAGCGAGTCAGCGACTCGATACGCTTCCGAGCGAGGATCGCCAACTGTTGGACGGCGAGGTCCGGGCAGTCTTCCTCGGCGCCGAACTTCCCACCGGCCTTTTGAGCCTCGCCGGCCTTCTGCATCGCCTCGACGAGCTTCATCTCGCGCTGGCACTTCCGCGCCTCGGTCAGCAATTGCTTGGCGCGGACCTTCGCTTCGGGCGAATCGACCGGAGGCGCGGGCGGGACGGGATTCGTCGCCAGCACCGGAATACCCGAGATACTGGACGGCGGCTTCGGCCCCGTTGCGGGGTTCGTCTTCGCCAGGAGGGCGGCATCGATGTCCCGGTACAGGGCGCTCGGGCTGTCTTCGCCCGGCTTGTTCAGGGTGACGCCCATGCGCGAGACCTCATCGGTCAGCTGCCGGGCTTTGTCCGTGTCGTTGCTCTTCAGGGCCGAGCGGGCCTCGACGAGCAGCTTGCGTGCCTTGGTCTCGGCGGCCGCGACGCTGGTCTCCGGCGTCGTCGTGCCGGTCTTGGTGGCCAGGACGTCCTGCACCGGCACCTTGTGTTCGCGCGTTTTGGCGACCTCGATCTCGGCCACTAGCTTGGACGGCCGATCGCCGAAATCCCACATGGTGTAGGCGCCGTGCAGCTTCTGGGCGCTGTACGCCGCGGTCATGGCGGCGTCGTATTCGCCCTTC
>JBBQPD010000986.1:0-2782 GCA_038331535.1 Gemmatales bacterium
GTCACCGGGGGGCTGACGCCCCCCGCTCGCCTGGGACGCGCATTACTTCCGTTCCACGACCACGACCGCGTGCAGGCCGTCTTCGAGGAACGTCAGCGTCACGGTCAGGCCGCTGAAGTTCTTCAGCAACTGACCCGGCCCGTTGCCCTCGGCCGGCGCGAACGGTTGCAACGGCGCCAGCGGCGAGCCGTGGACGCTGCAACTGCACGCCTTGTCTTTCGCCGACAGCTCGTAATGGCCGCCTTCGGGGCAGTAGAAATGCACCGCGTTGAACTTGTCGGCCAGCTGATGCGCCTCCTTGCCGAGGTCCGCCGCGCTCGCTTCCTTCCCTTCCACCTGTGCCGTCAGGACCGCGCGGCCGGCACTGGCGATCGGCCCCTGATTGTTCAGGCAGGCGTGCCGGTTATTCTCCGCCCAGCCGAGGCGGTATTCTTTCAACACTTCGTTCCAGTTCGCGGAACGAATGCGCACCATGGCATGCGCCGGCGGTCCCGCATCGAGCGGCTTGTCCTTATTCTTTGCCCGTTCGGCCCCCGCGGTGACAAGGTCTTCGAGAATGAACGGCTTGCTCGCCAGGTACAGGCCGCCGCCGATGCGGGCGTAAAAGACGCGCCACTTGATCGGCCCCAGGCTGAAGACATAGCCCCGCGCCAGGGAGCCATCCGACAGCTTGGCCCGGTAAAAGTCCTGCTCGAAACGGAACCAGCCGCCGACGTTCTCCTTCCGTCGTGAAGCAGCGGCCGCGAAGCCGTCGAGCTTGTCGAGGAACTCATCGACGACCTTCGCGTCCTGCACCGGCATGGAGAGGTAGACCGGCGACGTGAGCGAGGCGACGACGAAACCGAGCCATACTTCCTCCGCGCGCACGTTGCCGGCCGAGCCGTTGAAGCTGCCCATTAGCTCGCCGAAAAGCTGCGACACGTTCACGTCGAAGGTCGGCGTGGCATCGTAGACGTGGAAGCCGACCTGGTTGCCAATCCCTTTCTCCAGGAGGCGGACCAGGTCGAGCTGATTCGCCTCCTGGTCCGACACGTTGAGCCACCGGGCCAGGCCGCTGCGCGCGTCGTTGATCTCTCGAATCAGTTCGCGGTCGAGCAATTCCTGCTTGTTGAAGCGGCCGGCGACGCTGAAGATGTTCCGCTTCGGCACCGGCAGAGCGTCGAGCGCTTCCGGCTTGCCGTTCAGCGACTTCGAGAGTCCGGTATAGATCGAGTTGTCGATCAGCGGCAGCACGATCGTTTCCAGGCGGTATTTCTCCGGCGTCGCCTGGATGCGGAGCGCGATGGGGTCGAAGAACGTTCGCCAGTACTGGTTGTACTGGGTGAGGAACTCGCGATATTCGTCGTTCTCGATGCCGTTGACCCAGGCCAGCGGCGTCTCGATGCAGGGCACGAGGTTGTTGGCATGGCCGTGGTGCGAGCAGGCGCCGCTGCAACCGTCCGCCGCCAGTGTGTATTTGCCGCCGTCATCGCAAGTGAACTCACCCTCGTTCGGTTTGCCCGGCAGGCACTCGCCCTTCACGAGATCGTCGATCGACGCTGGCGGCTTACCGTGTTCGGTCTGGTAGAGCAGGGCAGCGTGGCCGATCATGCGCAGGTGGTTGTAGCACAGGACGCGGCGGCGCTCGGTCAGCTTTACCTGCGGCCCGACCAACCGGCGGATGAACGGGTCGGACAGGTAAACGAAGCCGTCCTCTTCCTTCGCGCCGCGCTGCATGATCGAGCGAATGTAGGCAAACTCGGTGGATTGGCCGAGCGTGCGCACTTCTTTCCCCGTCGCGGTCTTGCCCTTGTACGCCTCCAGCACTTTGAAGAAGCCGTCCTTCGAGTTGCTGCGAATGTGCAAGTTCGGCTCCGGATACGCCGAGAAAGCGTTGACGCTGCGGTCCGGCGTCCAGACGTGGACGTAAGGAATGTCGAGGAACTTGTCCTCCTTGCGTTTCGCGTCCTTGTGCGCTTTCTCCGCGTTCGCCAGGAAAGCGTCGGCGCGCAGCTTGAACAACTCCGGCTGCTTCAGGCGGAAGACGAGTGTCACGTCGCTGCCCTCGGCGACGAACAGGTCGCTGCCGGTAACGGCGACTTCCTCGACGACGGCGTCATACAGCGGCCGCAGCGCCTTGTTCGTCTCAATGGCGATCTGCTGGCGCAGCCGGTCGCCGACTTGCGACGAACGGGCGTCGTGGTTCGTCTGGCTGCCGAGGTGGACGGCCCACAGATCGCCCGATTCCATCAGTTCGGTGAGCTTGGTAAGCGAGCGGAACTCTGCGAAATAGAAGTCTTCCGGGACGAGCTTTGCCAGCGGCGAGATCTCCGGCTTCTTGTCGCCGAGCATTTTCTCCCAGGGATGTCCTTTGATGGTCGGGCCGGTCAGCTTGGCGATTTCGATGATCTCTTTTCGCTTCTTCTCTGTAGCGGCATCGTCGCCACGGCCACGGTCGGGGCCGCGCATGGAGTCGAGCTGTAGGCTTTCCTGCACGGCGAGCGCGCCGGTGAAGATGCTGAACAGATCGACTTGTGATCGGCGGTCGGGCCGGGTTTGTTGCTGACCGCGAAAGACGGCCCGTTCGACGACGGTGCCGGCCGCATCCAGTTTGTTCTCACGCCGCGCGGTCTGCATCGCGACGAATTGCAAATAGGGGTCGCGCGGGTGCAGTTCCAGCTGGGCCAGAGCCTCATCGGTAGTCCAGGCATACTTCTTGGCCTGCTTATCATCAGGACGGGGGCGCGGTTTCGGTTGCCCCTGGACGAGGGCCGGGCCTGGCAAGGCCAGCATCGCCAGCAAG
>JBBQPD010000987.1:0-2779 GCA_038331535.1 Gemmatales bacterium
GTGAATGACCACGAGCGCGCACAACAAGCACTATCGCGATGGCATCAGGAGGAAGGAGCCCGTCTTGCCTCGGGAGCCCGGCAAAGCCGTGAGGTTGCCGTGCGGCTCGCGCTGGTGCACGAGTTTCGTACGCGGTCCAAGGTCCTCATTTGCACCGAGGCCGCCGCAAAGGGGTTGAACCTGCAATTTTGCGAAACCGTCATCAACTACGATCTGCCTTGGAACCCGCAAGGCATCGAACAGCGCATCGGGCGGTGCCATCTGTACAGTCAGCAACGTGACGTGACCGTCGCTCTGCTAAGAAATACGCAGGCGCGCCGGGACGAAGGATATACCGACAAAGGAGTTAAAAAGACCGCCAAAGGCAGCGTGTTCAAAGCTGCCGCCGAGCGACTGAACGAAACGAGGAACGAGAAGGAGAAGCTTCATCGGATCGTGGCCGAGTCGGAAGGCGCGGAGAGGCAGTTGCGGAAGCTGACCGGTCGGCGAGCCGAGAAGCAGGAGTTATTGGCAGGGGCGTCGGATCGTGTCGCCAATCTTGAGCAGCTTGCGGCGCAGGCCACATGCCTCTCCGTCGCCGCAGAACAAGCGCGAATCGCCCAAGAAGAAGTCCTGCGTATCCGGAAACTCGGCACCGACGTGGAGGCCTCGGAGCAGAAGGTTGGGGAATTAGTTCAGAAGGTCGCGGCGGCGGAGCAGGCGCTCACTTTAGCGCGGGGCAAGCAAGCGGAGGCGAACGCCGCACTCGAAGCGGCTGAAGAAGCTGCCCGAGCCGAAGGGTCGATCCGGGCGTGAGCGATACGGTCGTTCGCCAACAGCTCGAACTTAGAAAGTCCGCGGCGGACCAGGCCTCGCGCGAAGCCCAGGAACGTATCGACGCTGCGTTGGCTGCGCAGAAGTTTGTTCAGGACGTAGCCGCGGCAGAACGCGAACTACAGGACCAGCAGGCAAAGGCCGCCAGTGCGCTTGAATCGGCCTCTGAAGCGGCAGCGAAACAGAAAGCTGTCGATGATGAACTTCGCCGCTGCGACTTGCTGGAACGCGCCTTGGAGGTTCACGCTGCCGACAAGCAGACCAAAGAGGCTCATGTCGCCGTCGACAATGAGGCTGCTCTTCGAGACCGGCTCAAGGCGGCCACTGGCGATCGGTCCGGATTGGCCGGACAGCGCGCTGCTCTTAAAGTGCCGGTCCCTGGCGCGCTGGGGCCCATGCGCAAACTGGCCACTGAACTCGCCGCTGCACGGGGAGCCCTCGACGTCGGTTTCGTCGTGACGGTGACGCCGAACCGTCAGCTTGATCTGCGCGTTAGAAAGGATGGGGCGGCCGCTGATTCGCGTTCCACCGCCCAACCGCTCGAGATCGAAGCCAACTCCGAGGTCGAGGTTTCCATCGCCGATATCGCGACGGTGCGTGTCCGTGGCGGTCGACGAGTAGCCCAAGAGAAGGCCACGGGCCTGGAGGATCGCTGGAGCCGAGAGGTGGAACCGCACTTGGTTGCCGCCGCCGTCAAGGATTTAGAGAGCCTGGATGTGAAAGTGTCGGATGTTCAAGCGCTGGATGCCGCCATAAAGTTGAAGGACGCGGAGGTGGAGTCGCTGGGTGTTCAGATCGCCGCCCTCGCGGATGCGGGGGAATCGCTGCGAGAAGCGTTCGCCGGGCGGCGGCCAGCCGAACCCTGCTTAGAGACGTGCCACTGGAAACATTGGCGTCTGATCTTAAGGCTCTTGGGGCCGATGCACCAGCAGGGTTACGAAGGCGGCGACAGCAGTTGTCGAAGCAGGCCGAGGCGCAGCGTATGATCGCCAGCGAGGCGGCCAATGCGCGAACCCTCGCCGATGAGCGTGCCCGGCAGTCGAGGGTGGTGTTGGAGGCGGCCGTCGGGGCGCGGGATGCAGCGGTTTCGGCTTTTTCAGAAGGAGTGGATGCGGCATTGGCCACCGCCAAGGCCGCTCTGGCCGCCAGTATCGCCGAGAAGTAAAAAGTCGCTGTGGAGGTCGCGTCGCTGGAACAAACGATCGACGCGAGGAAAAAGCGGATCGATACAGTCTTGAGCGGGGCCCGCAAAAATGCAGCGCAGGCGGCTGCGGCCGTCGAGGCGGCGCAAGGACAGCTAACCACGGCAAGGACCGATCATGCATCGCAGGAGGGGCGACTGATCGAGTTGCGGAAACTGCGCGATGTTGAAAATCTTGCGGCGGCCGAAACCAAGCTTGTTGAGGCGACGGCGCGACATGCGGCTCTGCCCGTGCCTGACCGGGCCGTCACTGATGACGAGGTCACCGCAGTCAAGAACTTGTCGCGAGCATGAAATTCGAACTTGAAGGCATTGAGCGTGATATCCACCGAGCGCATGGCGCTCTTGAACAAGTTGGTGGCTCGGTCGCACGCGAGCGGCTGCGCGACGCAACTGAAGCTTTCGAATTGGCTGAACGCCAGGAAACGGAAATCGAGGCGGAGTACGAAGCTTGGAGACTGCTGCTCGACCAAATGAAAGAGGCCGACGCACCCAAGCGAGCAACCTCGGACAAGCGCTCGTGCCGGCGATAGCCGGACGGTTCCAGGAATTGACCCGGCGACGCTACGAAACCGTCCAGCTCACAGCGCAACTGGCAACAGAAGGCGTCGTGGTCTCCGGTGCATTGAGGCCGGCGGTAAACATATCAGTCGGTACCCGCGAGCAATTATCCACTTTGTACCAATTGTCGCTAGCGGAGTATCTGCAAAGCACGATTGTCCTGGACGACCAGCTCGTCCAGAGCGACGACAGCCGGATGGACTG
>JBBQPD010000988.1:0-2772 GCA_038331535.1 Gemmatales bacterium
CCAGAAATTCCCCGAGATTCGCAACATCCACGTATACGCGGTCCGCCTGCGGACCGCCCGCGAACTGTTTGGGGCATCGTGAAACTGCCACTGGTCATTACCGGCGTCGGACTCGTCTCTCCGGTCGGACACACCGGGGAAGTCGCCATGCACGCGATCCGCTGCGGACTGTCCCGCCTGGAAGTACAGCGTTTTCCCGACGCGGCCGGCGTCTGGGTGCGCGGCGGCCGGGTACTGGCGCTGCTGCCCGGCATCCGTGAGCGGCGCCTGCGCATGCTGGCCGCGCTCGCACTGGTCGATGCCTGGGGGAAGGCGTGTGGCGCCGCGGCGGCGGACAAACTCGGCCCGGTGGCAGTGGTCCTGGGGGCGCCGGAAAAGGAACGCCCAGGTTACCGATTTCCGCCCGCCCACCTCGACTTGCGGGCCTGGGTGGGGCGCCTCGGCCTGCCACCGGGGCCGGTCGAGGTATTGCCCTACGGCCACTGCTCCGTGGCCCAAACCCTGGAGCGCGCCGCCGCGCTGATCGGCGGCGGCCAGGTTCGTCTCTGCCTGGTCGGGGCGGCCGACACGCAACTGCAGTTGCGCGTCATCCGCTGGCACGAAGGGGCGTACCGCCTGAAGACCTCGTATCTCACCGACGGACTGATGCCCGGCGAAGCCGCCTGCTTTCTGGCCGTGGAAGAGGAGACGGCCGCCCGCGCTCGCGGCGCCAGGATACTGGCCCGCGTTCTGTCGGTGGGTATTGCACAGGAACCGGCGACGGTGCTGAGCGATTTGCCCAACGCCGCCAAGGGGCTAACCGCCGCCGCCCGCACCGCACTGACGGACGCGGTGATCGAATCGAAGGATCTCGGCATGGTCTGGGGGGATCTCAACGGCGAGAGCTACCGCGGCCGGGAGTGGGCGTTCAGCGAATGCCGCCTCGGCATGCACTCTTATACCCAGCTGCTCCACCCGGCCGATTGTCACGGCGACCTCGGCGCCGCCAGTGCCGCCATGCTGATCGGTCTGGCCGCACTGGCCCAGGCCAGCGGTTGGGCAGAAGGCCGGCCGTCTCTCGTTTTCACCGGCAGCGAGATCGAGGGCACCCGCGCCGCCGTCGTCGTCGCCCCGCCGCCCACGGAAAAGCCCCCTGCCCTCCCCCCAGTCACCTTCGCCGTTCCGCGTGCCATCGCCTTGCCTGCCGACGTGTCGCCGCTCGGCCCCGACGAGCCGGATTTCGCCCAGAGTGACGACCCGCCGCGGACCTACTTCGATTGGCAAATGCGCCAGGAATACCTCGACATCCTGGCGGCCTTGCACTACCAGCGGAAGGGCATCCTACACAATCCGGCCCTGCCCTGGCCGCGGCTGCGCGAGCCGGAGCAGCGCATCCTCAACCATCTCGACGCGGTCATTGCCGGCGGACCGACCTCGATCTGGGCCGTCGCCTCCGGACTGCTCGACGGCGAAGAAGGCAAAGCGTTCGCCGGCGCGCTCCTTCTCGGCACGCTGCCGACGCCCGCGAACTTCGCCTTGATGGACGCAGCGCTGAAGCCGGCCACGCCGCTGCTGGCCGGCATCGAGGCCGGGTTATGCCACGCGCCGACGAGCAAAGCGCTGGTCGCCCACGTCGAAACCTGGCTCGACCACGAGCAGCCGGCGGTGCGGGCCATGGCTATTTCCGTCCTCAGTTATCGGCGTGAGCTGGACCCGCGCCGTATCGTCCTGTTCATTCAAAACGACGATCCGCGCGTCCGCCTCGCCGGCATCCGGGCGGCGCGGCGGCGGCGCTATCTGGCCGCGGCCCCTGCCCTGGAAAAGCTGCTGGCCGGCGACGATCCCCTGATTCTGCACGAAGCGCTGCTGACGTTGCTCTGTCTTGGCGTACGGAACGCGCCGGAGCGCTGCCGCCAGCTGGTCGTCACTGGCTCCGTGCCGGCAGCGCGGGCTCCCTGGCTGCTCGCGCTGGGCGGGCTGATGCCGGACCTCTTCGTGATGATGCGCGCCGAGAAGGCGTTGGAGGATCCCGTCACGCTGTCGGCGCTCGGCGTCCTCGGCAATGTGCGGGCGGCGGCGTATCTCTTGCAGACCCTCGACGCGAAGGACGATGCGGTCAAGGTCGCGGCGGCGGAAGCGCTGGAGCTAATCGCGGCTTCGGGCTTGCGCGAAACGGCCATCGTCGAAGAGCGCGAGGTCGAACGCGTGGCGACCTCCGCCGAAGTGTGGCGCGGATGGTGGGCGAAGAACGGCAAGAATTTCGATCCGCAACGGCGCTGGCGCCGCGGTCGGCCGTTCGATTTCGGCGTTTTCGTCGCGGAACTGCGCGACCCGGCCGCGCACTTGCCCGACCGGCAACGAGCGTACTGGGAATTGTTGATCCTGTCGGGCCAGTCGTTCCCGTTCGAGCCGGACTGGTTCGTGCCGCGGCAGCAGGAAGCGCTGGCCCAGTGGGAATCCTGGTGGGCCGCCAACAAGCCGCGCTGAGCCGCTCACTCCACGAACTCGACCGCGACCGGATTGGGGATGACGCCGGCCTTGTGGCCCTCGTCCAGCAGACGCCGCACCGCCTCGCGGCCGCGCGGACCATAGTCCAGCGTCCAGTCGTTGACGTACATGCCGACGAACCGGTCCGCCAGGGCCATGTCCATGTCGCGGGCGTACTTCAAGGCATAGGCCAAGGCGTCGTCGCGGTGGGCCAGCGCGTAACGGATGCTCTCCTTGAGCAGACGCGAGATGTCGCGGATCGTCTGCGCCCCCAGGTCGCGGCGCACCACGTTGCCGCCCAGCGGC
>JBBQPD010000989.1:0-2770 GCA_038331535.1 Gemmatales bacterium
ACGCCGGTTCCACCAACCTGGCAGTTTTGAAATTACGGCTTAGCGGTCCCGCTCAGCCGCCAGCGGCGCTCACTCGCGCACTTGTCCGTCGCCGTGGACGATATACTTGTAGCTCGTCAATTCTAACAGACCGCACGGACCGCGAGCATGATATTTATCCGTGCTGATGCCGATTTCCGCGCCGAGGCCAAGCTCGTAGCCGTCGTTGAAACGTGTGCTCGCGTTGACCAGCACCGCCGCCGAGTCCACCGCCGCCGTGAAACGCCGCGCCGCCGTCCAGTCGTTGGTCACGATGGCGTCGCTGTGCTGCGAGCCGTAGCGGTTAATGTGGGCGATCGCGTCCTCCAGCCCGTCCACCACCTTGACGGACAGGATAAGGTCCAGATACTCCTCCGCGTAATCCGCCTCGGTCGCCGGCTTCGTCCCCGGCACCAAGCGGCACGTCTCGGGACAGCCGCGCAATTCGACGCCCTGCGCCCGCAGCGCCGCCGCCACCCGCGGCAGCATGGTGTCGGCGACGGCGGCGTCGATCAGCAAACTCTCGGCGGCGTTGCAGACGCCCGGCCGCTGGCACTTGGCGTTGACGATGATGCGCTCGGCGCGCTCGGCGTCCGCGGTCTTCTCAATATAGACGTGGCAGTTGCCCTTGTATTGCTTGAGCACCGGCATTTTCGCCTCGTCGGCGACGCGGCGGATCAGCCCCTCGCCGCCGCGCGGAATGGCCAGGTCGATGCACTCGTTCATCTTCAACAGCAGGCCGACGGCGGTACGATCGGTCGTCGCCACCCTTTGCACGGCGTCCGCGGGCAGACCACACGCCGTCAGGCTATCGGCCAGGACGCGGTGCAGGGCGGCATTGGAGTGCTGCGCTTCCTTGCCGCCGCGCAGGATGACGGCGTTGCCCGACTTGACGCACAGCCCGGCCGCATCGACGGTGACGTTCGGCCGCGACTCGTAGATGAAGAAGATGACGCCGAGCGGCACGCCGACCTTGTGAATTTCAAGCCCGTTGGGCCGCACCCGGCTCTCGCGCACCTGGCCGACCGGGTCGGGCAGCGCGGCGACTTCGCGCAACCCGTCGGCCATGCCCTTGAGGCGGGACGAAGTCAGCCGCAATCGATCGATCTGGGCGGCGCCGAGGTCGGCCGCGGCGGCAACGTCGCGTTCATTGGCAGCGAGGATTTCCGAAGCACGCTCAACGAGCGCGTTCGCACCATGACGAAGCCAGCGGTCCTTGGCGTCGCCGCGGACGGTGGCGAGCAGTCGGCTGGCGTCTTTCGCGCGGCGGGCGAGGTCGGTGCAATAAAGGGACAGGTCAGCAGCGGTCATGGCGGTCTCGATGGACTGGCGATTCCCTCAACCTAGCAAAACGCGCCGGCGCGGGGCAAACCGTTTTCCGCCGCTCGCCCTGAAAAGAACGCACGCTCCGCGCTCAGTCGAGATTGATGCGATCGACGAGCATCCGCAGCCGGCCCAGGCTCCTGCGGTCGAAGCGGAAGCGCAGCCGCGGCAGCGACGCCACGGCCGTGTCGTTCGCCTCCGCGGCCAGCGCGGCCGTTTGCTCGAACGTGCCGCCCAGCAGGATGTCGGCGAAGTCGGTGCGGACGCACTCCATCGTCTCCTCCGAGAGCCGGCGCTGCAGGCGCAGCACCAGATCGCCGCCCACGTAGCGCATGCTGTGATAGACGCGATAGAAGGTCAGGATTTCGTTCACCGCCGCGTCCACCGAGTCGGTGACCTTGTAGAGCGCCACGTCGGCCTCCGAGATGAGGCGGCGGCGCAGCAACACGTCGGTGATGTAACGGTCCCACAGTTTCCAATAGTCGCCGCCCGGCTCGTCCAGCATGACAATGGGGAAGAGATGGCTCTTGCCGGTCTGCACCAGCGTCAGCACCTCGAACCCCTCGTCCTGGGTGCCGAAGCCGCCGGGGAAGAGAGCGACCGCGTCGGACTCCTTCACGAACAGCAGCTTGCGCGTGAAGAAGTATTTCAGATGCATCAGCTTGCGGTCGCCGGCGATGACGGAGTTCGCCTCCTGCTCGAACGGCAGCAGGATGTTGACGCCGATGCTCTTGTCGCGGCCGGCGCCGACGTGGCCGGCTTCCATGATGCCGCTGGCGGCGCCGGTGATGACCATGTAGTTGGCCTCCGCCATGCGCCGGCTGAAGAGGACGGCCTGGGCGTAGGAGGGGTCCGCGGCCGGCAAGCGCGCCGAGCCGAAGACCGTCACCTTGCGCAGGTGTCGATAAGCGGAGAAGATCTTGAAGGAGTAGCGCAGCTCTTTGAGGGCGGTACTGAGCAGCTTCACGTCGCCGCGCGTCGCGCCGTCGCGGATGAGCTTGTCGCTCGTCTCGCGCATTTGTTGTACGAGGTGTTCGATGCCGATCGGCTGGCGTTCCTCGGGCTGGACCTCGTCATTGACTTGTTGAAAGGCACCGAGCTGGGCTCCGCCGCCTTCACCTTGCGTTTCCATCATCGATCGTCCGCCACGGGCAGGAGAGGTCCGCGCCGCTTCGGCGCGGGGACACTCTATTCTACGCGGCAAGGAAAAGAATCACGAGCCGCGACCGTCAGGGAGCGCTGATCTCAGCGCTCCCTGACGATCGCGGCTCGTAGTACCACGTGTACCACATCTATTCGTCACCGTGGCAGAAAGGCGACCTCGCGAGGTCACGTTCAAGCCGGATGTCTTATTGGACCTAAGGACTAGCGGACAAAACCACACCAACCCGAAGCGCAAGCGCGTGGTAAATCGTACCCTCGCTTGCGC
>JBBQPD010000990.1:0-2769 GCA_038331535.1 Gemmatales bacterium
TCCCCGCCGCGTATTGGAGGGGCGCCCCTTGGGGTGCCGGGGAGTATTGTGCCACCCCGCACGGGGCGCTACTTACCGCTCACCTCTGCGACTATCTACCCGCGGGCGCATGGGTGATCCTCGTCGAAACGGAAGACCTCGACGAGCAGGGCCGCCATTACCTCGAGCGCGTCAGCGATCCGACGGGCCTGTTCAGCACCGCCGCCGTGTTTCAACACCTGCTGCGTTTTCCGAGCGTGCGCGTCGCCGCCTTGCCCAGCCCGTCGATGGAGACGACGTATCACCTGCACGTCGAATCAGTCGAGCGCTTCAGCGGCGAGGTGGGCAAAGTCCGCGACGAGTTGGACGCCGTGGCCGCGCGCGATCAGGTCTTCGTCGCCTGCCACAACGAGGCCGAGTGCAAACGGCTCGGCGAAGTGCTGGGCGAAGGGCAACTCGCACTGAGCGGCCGGCTGCATCTCGTCACCGGCCGGATTCGTGCGGGATTTCGTCTGCTCGGCCTGGAGGATGGTGCGTCCGCTCGCTCAAAGGGTTCCATCGTCGTCCTCGGCGGTCAGGAATTGTTTCGTCGCGACACAACCACCGAGATCGTACCCCCGTCAGGTCGGCGGCGCGTCGAGGCGCGGGCCATCGACAGTTTTCTCGACCTCGCCGAGGGCGATCTCGTCGTTCACGTCAGCCACGGCATCGCCCGCTATCGCGGCATGCAGCTGCTCGATAAGCACTCGCCGGACGGCAACACGAAACGCGGGTCGGGGCAGGCGGAAGAACATCTCATCCTGGAGTTCCGCGACGGCGTGCGCCTGCTCGTGCCGGCGTCGAAGATCGACCTCGTGCAGAAGTACGTCGGCGGCTCGAAGACCGACCCGGAACTCTCGAAGCTCGGCGGCACCTCCTGGCAGCACCGCAAGGACAAGGTGCAGGCCGCCGTCATGGACCTGGCGTCGGACATGATCCAGTTGCAGGCGTTGCGCGAGGCTCAGCCCGGCAGCGCCTCGCCGCCCGACAGCGACTGGCAGGCCGCCTTTGAGGCCGCGTTTCCCTATCAGGAGACGCCCGACCAGCTCAGCGCCCTGGTCGAGATCAAGGGCGACATGCAGCGCCCCCGGCCGATGGACCGCCTCGTCTGCGGCGACGTGGGTTACGGCAAGACCGAGCTTGCCATCCGCGCCGCCTTCAAGACCGTGGACAACGGCAAACAAGTTGCGGTCCTCGTGCCGACGACCGTGCTCGCGGAACAGCATTTTCGCACCTTCGGCGGCCGCTTTGCCGAGTATCCGTTCGTCGTCGAATGCCTCAGTCGCTTTCGCACGGGCGGCGAGCAGAAGCGCATCGTCCAGCGCCTGGCGCAGGGCGGCATCGACGTCGTGATCGGCACGCACCGCCTCGTCAGCGCCGACGTGCATTTTAAGGATCTCGGCCTGGTCATCATCGACGAGGAGCAGCGCTTCGGCGTCGAGGTCAAGGAAAAGCTCAAACGCTTGCGGGCGCAGGTTGACGTGCTGACGATGACGGCAACGCCGATTCCGCGCACGCTGCACCTGTCGCTGCTGGGCATTCGCGACATCAGCAACCTCGAAACGCCACCGCCGGACCGTCTCGCCATCGAGACGCGCATCGTCCGCTTCGACCGCGAGCTGATCCGCAACGCCATTCACCGGGAGCTGAACCGCGAGGGGCAAGCGTATTTCGTCCATAACCGTGTGCAGGACATTCACGCGGTCGCGGAAAAGCTGCGGAGTATCGTGCCGGAAGCGCGCGTCGCCGTCGTCCACGGGCAGATGGGCGCGGACGAACTGGAGCACGAGATGCTGCGCTTCGTGCGCCGCGAGGCCGACATCCTGGTGGCGACGACGATCATCGAGAGCGGCCTGGACATTCCCAACGCCAACACCATTTTCATCGACCAGGCCGACATCTACGGCCTCGCCGACTTGCACCAGCTGCGCGGCCGCGTCGGCCGATACAAGCACCGTGCCTACGCCTACCTGTTGCTCGATGGCAGCAAGCAAGTCAACTCAACGGCGGCGCGGCGGCTCAAGGCGATCGAGGAGTTCACGGAGCTGGGGGCCGGTTTCAAGATCGCGCTGCGCGACCTGGAGATTCGCGGCGCCGGCAACATACTCGGCACGCAGCAGAGCGGCCACATCGCGTCCGTCGGCTACGAAATGTACTGCCAACTCCTCGAAAACTCGGTCCGCGACCTCAAGAAGCAGCCGCGGCGCACGCCGCTGGAAGTGACGATCGATCTGCCCTGGTCGGCCTATTTGCCGCGCGATTACGTCGTCGGCCAGAAGCTGCGCATCGAAGCGTATCGACGCCTGGCGCGCGTGCGCAAAATGGACCGCCTGGACGATTTCCGCGGCGAGATGCGCGATCGCTACGGCCCCATTCCTGAACCGGCCGAGTGGCTGTTGCGCCTGGCGGAACTGCGCTTGCAGGCGGCGCGCTGGAAGGTGACGACAGTGCATCTGGATAAGCCGCCAGAAGGGGTGGCCGGACCGACCGACGTGGTACTCGGCTACACCGACGCCAGGCGCGTCAAGGAACTGGCGGCGCGCAGCGGCGGGAGATTGCGCGTCGTCGATGAGATCAGCGCGTATTTTCGACTCGAAGCGTCGGAAATGGAGGCGGCGGCTTTGTACGCGTGCTTGCGGGAGTTGTTGCGCGCCTGAATCAACGAGCCGCGACCGGCAGGGGGCGTTTTCCACGCTCCCAGACGGTCGCGGCGCGTTCATCGTTAAACCAACCAACAAAACCGATAATTAG
>JBBQPD010000991.1:0-2765 GCA_038331535.1 Gemmatales bacterium
GGGCCGCTGTTCCCGAATGTCGGGGGGTAATTCGAGCGCCCGCGAGAGGAGTCCCACTCGGTGGCGCTCGGGGCTGGTACTCCGGTTAGTGCCTGTCCCGGAAGATCTCGTATTTCCACGAGCCGCGACCGTCAGGGAGCGCTTCCCTCACGGTCGCGGCTCGTAATTCCTCCTGCCGCGCTTCACGCTACTTGCCGAACTGGCCCAGCCATTCGCGCTTGGGGTTTTTGTCGAACAGCCACAACTCCAGGATGAGCATCAGCCCATTGCGGCGACGCACCACGGCCTTGCGCTCGTCGTTGTTTTTTCGTTCGCGCTTGAAATACGCCTCGGAAGTGTCGTCCGTCAGCACTTCGAGTTCGAGAGCCTTGGCGATCTTCTTGCGCAGCGCGAGATTGACTCGGAAAACGTCCGCGACACTTTCTCCCGCCAGACTTCGCCACAGCCCACGCGGGCGGCGCATCGCGTACGAGTACTTGCTCGTCTGCCGATCGCCGGTGGAAATCGACCAACCTTCCTCCAGGAAACTGGTCATGTTGCAGCGCATCGGTGCCCCAGCACCGGAGGGCGAACAGATCTGGTTGATCTCTCCGAAACAATGCTCCTCGGGGTGGACGAAGAGTCGGCCGAACGCCTGGTTCTCGCTCTCGACATCGGTGACAAGGGTGTAATCGAGCAGCCGCTTGAAACCGAGGGCTTCGAAGTCTTGCGTGTATCGTTCCAACTTCTCTTCGTCGAGCTTCGGGAAGTCGGCGCGGCGCGCGGGGCGGAAATCCAGGTCGTCGGGGATGTTGTTCAGGAAGGTCGATTTGGTATGGGCGGCACTGTAGAGCATTATGGGAACCATGAAGATAACGGCCGTGACGCCGATGGCGAGTATCTCGGGAATGCCTTGCTCTTCGAGGAAGTTCTGCAACGGGTGCCAGACGAGAGGAACCCATTTTCCAGAGATGATGAGGATAAACACGCCCAGCCCGATCAGGCCGCCGAGGCCGCCGAGCGCATTGGTGACAGCGTTGGATTCTTTCTTCCTGGGCTGCTTCGCGGTCGGCGCGTCGTCGTCCTCCTCCTCGTTTTCGGGTCGGATGTTGCGAACAGGCGCGGGAGGCCGAGCCTGGTCAGCCGCTTTCTTTACCGGCGGGGCAGCCGTCACCGGGCTGGCGGGCGGCGCGGCCGGTTTGGCGACGGGGACTTTGAGCCGGCACTGACACTGCGGACAGGGCACGACGGTGCCGCGCTGCTCGTCCGTGGTGGTGACGACGGTCTTGCATTTCGGACAGGCGATGCGCGGCATGGTTGATCCCCTGGAGTAATCGGCGTCAGGGTATGCAGACCAGACGGCGGCGTCAATCGGCCTCCCTCGGAAAAATCAGGGGTTCCGCTATCTCGGATCGAGCAGCCGGCCCGCCTTGACGATGCCGCCTTGCAGCACCGCCAGAATCTTCGTTCGGTCTTGCAAGAGCGCGATGTCGCGCACCACGTCGCCGGCGACGACCAGCACGTCCGCGAGCTTGCCGACTTCCAGCGTCCCCAGTTCGTGGCCGCGGCCGAGGATCTCGGCGCCGATCTTCGTCGCGCAGCGGAGCGTCTCCAGCGGACTGAAGCCGACGTAGTTGACGAAGAACGCCAGCTCCTTCGCGTAGTCGCCGTGCGGGTTCCAGGCGAAGCCGTAGTCGCCGCCCATGCCGACGCGGCCGCCGGCCTTGAGGATCATGCGGGCGCTCTCGGCGCCGGCTTCCAGCGTCTCCTGGTGGCCGTCGATCACCCGCTGCGACATGCCAAACTCCGGCCCGCGCTCGATGCTCGCCAGCTCGAAGTAGAGCGCCGGCACCACCGGCACGTCGCGCGCCAGCAGCAGGTCGAGGGCCTCCTGGTCCATGAAGGTGCCGTGCTCGATGGCGTCGTAGCCGGCGCGGAGGGCGTTCTTGATGCCCTGCGTGGCCCGGCAGTGGCCGGTCACTTTCAAGCGGTGGTTGTGGGCCGTGGCGACGACAGCGTGCATCTCCTCGAAGGTCATGCACAGCGTATGATGGTCGTTCACGTCCGGAGCGGCCGCGTCGCCGGTCGGATAGGTCTTGACCCACTCGACGCCGTCCTTGACCAGCTTGCGCACCGCCGCCCGCGCCTCTTCGGGGCCGTTGAGGAGGAGGACGAGTCCGTCCATGCCGATCTTGCGGAAGTCGGGGTTCCAGTCCATCAGCCCGCCGACGCCGCATAGCTCGCGGCCGCTCGCCGCCAGCCGCGGGCCGGGAACGAGGCCGTTGTCGATCGCCTTCTTCAGCCAGACGTCAATGTTGAACAGGCTGCCGCCGCTGCGGGCCGACGTGTAGCCGCACTCCAGCGCCAGCCTGGCGTTGGCCGCGGCGAGCAGGGTGACGTATTCCACCGGGTACTTGATGTCGAGGTCTTCGAGCGCGGCCACGTCAAAGTAGGTGGCGTGATAATGCGCCTCGATGAGGCCCGGCATGATGGTGCCGCCGTGGGCGTCGAGGCGGACCGCGTCGGGCGACAACGGCGGCACGGCAGCGAGGGGGCCGGCGTAGGCGATGAGGCCATCGGTGAGGACGAGGGCCGCGTCGGAAATCGGCGGTGCGCCCGTGCCGTCCACGAGCTGGCCGTTGCGGATGACGGTGGTGCCGCTGGCGCGTTTCATGATGACCTCCAAATTGCCGCTTGCGGCTTGGCGGGCCTCACCGCTAAGTGTCTGTCCCACAAGTGGGTTCTACGAGCCGCGACCGTCAGGGAGCGTTGGCAACATGCCGCAG
>JBBQPD010000992.1:0-2759 GCA_038331535.1 Gemmatales bacterium
GCCGGCGCGACAACCCTTCACCGCACTCTGTCAGCTCGCCGCCCGGCCGCGCCTTGCCGGCCGCGCCGACTTGCACCTGCACACCACGCACAGCGACGGCACCTATACTCCGGCCCAGCTCGTCGATCTCGCTCGCCGCAGTGGCATGTCCGCCATCGCCGTCACCGATCACGACACGCTCGCCGGCGTCCTCCCAGCCCGAGCAGCTGCCACAGGGTTTCCACTGGAAGTGATCGCCGGCGCCGAGATCAGCTGCGTCTACGCGGGGCGCGAGCTGCATCTGCTCGCCTACTTCGTCGCCCTGGACAATCCGGCCCTGAATGCCGCTCTGGAAGGCGTGCGCCGCGGGCGCGTCGAACGATTTCGCGAAATGGTCGAGCGATTAAAGCTGCTCGGTGTGTCCGTTGCCGAGATGGAGCCGGAGACGATTCCCGATACGCTCGGCCGGCCACACCTGGCGGAGATGATCGTCAAGGCGGGTCGGGCCGGGTCGGTGCGCGAGGCGTTCCGCCGGTATCTGCTCGACGGCGGTCTGGTGGACGTGCCGAAGAAAAGGCTGCCGGTCGCCGAAGCGCTGACCCTGGTGCGCGCGGCGGGCGGCGTTGCGGCCTGGGCGCATCCGCCCTATTATTGCGATCAGCGGCAGTTGAGCGAGCTGCGCGACCTGGGCCTCGGCGGCATCGAGATCGAGTACCCCGATGTGCCGCCGGCCCGGCGGCGCGAGTTGCGCGCCTGGGCGGCGGCGCTAGCGCTCGCCGTCACCGGCGGCAGCGATTGTCATGGTCCCGGTCGCCGTGCCCTCGGCGCGTGCAGTATCTCGGCCGAGGAGTTGGAACAGCTACGAGGAAAGTCAGAAGTCAAAATGCAGAAATCAGAATGAATCGTGTCTGGCTTCTGTCCTGCATTTTGACTTCTGCATTTTGACTTCTGCATTGGTGAATCATGGTCTTCCGCGCACTCTTCGACAAAATCAAAAAGGGTCTCACCAAGACCCGCAATTTGTTCTCGGGTATTGCCTCGCTGTTCCGGTTGCGCGGCCGAGTCGATAAGGATTTCCTCGGCGAGTTGGAGAAACGCCTGTACCTCGCGGACGTCGGCAATGACGCCACGCAGGAGATTGTTACCAGCGTGCGCCAGGCGTTTCTCGACAAGGAGATTACCGGCGACGTGGAGGCGTTCGTCAAGGCGAAGCTGAAAGACCTGGTCGCGTCCGATGCCACGGCGCTCAATTTCGCCGCCTCCGGACCGACCGTCATCATGATCGCCGGAGTCAACGGCTCGGGGAAAACGACGTCCATCGCCAAACTCGCGAAGAAGCTGAAGGACGACGGCAAAAAGGTGTTGGTGGCGGCCTGCGACACGTTCCGCGCCGCCGCCGTCGAGCAGCTGACGATCTGGACGGAGCGGCTCGGCTGCGAGATCGTGAAGAACCAGCAAGGCAGCGATCCGGCAGCGGTCGCGCACGACGCCTGCGAGCGCGCCAAGTCGCGCGGATTCGACGTGCTGATCGTGGACACGGCCGGCCGACTGCACACGCAGGCCCACCTCATGCGCGAGTTGGAGAAGATCCACCGCGTCGTCAGCAAGCAGATTCCGGGGGCGCCGCACGAAGTCCTGCTGGTCCTTGACGGCACCACGGGCCAGAACGCCATCGTGCAGGCGGAGCAGTTCAAGAAGACGGTCCACTGCACCGGCGTGCTGATGACCAAGCTCGACGGCACGGCCAAGGGCGGCGCCCTGTTCGCGATTAAACAGAAGCTGGGCCTGCCGGTGAAGTTCATCGGCGTCGGCGAGACGCTCGACGACCTGGAGCCGTTCGACCCCGAGACCTACGTCGAGGCGCTTTTTGAATAAGCGGATTCACCACAAAGGCACAAAGGACACGAAGGAAGACAAAAGGATAAAAACAATGGAACCGCTCCTTGCCGCACACGCTATCTGTCCTGACCTCCTGTGTTCTTCCTTTGTGTCCTTTGTGCCTTTGTGGTGAATCCTCTTATGAGTGAACTCTGTCTCGTGACCGGTGGCGCGGGTTTCATCGGCTCGCACCTGGTCGAAGGACTGACGGCAACCGGCCGGCGCGTGCGCGTGCTGGACGACCTCAGCACCGGCCTGGCTGCCAACTTGGCGCACGTCTCTCCCGCCCCTGAACTCATCGGTGGCAGCGTCGCAGATGCCGCGACCGTGGAGCGCGCGACAGCCGGCGTCAACGTCGTCTTTCACCTGGCGGCGCTGGCGTCGGTGCAGCGCAGCGTCGAGAAGCCTGGCGACACGAACGCCGTCTGCGTAACCGGCACATTGAACGTTCTCGATGCCGCCCGCCGGGCCGGGGCGCGGCGCGTCGTGTACGCCGCCAGCGCCAGCGCCTATGGCTTGCCTGCCGGCGACGTGCAGACGGAAGACGAGCCACTGTCGGCGCTGTCGCCCTATGGGGCCGCCAAGCTCGCCGGCGAATTCTACTGCCAGGCATTCGCCAGCACCTTCGGATTGGAGACAGTACGGCTTCGCTTCTTCAACATCTTCGGGCCGCGCCAGCGTGCCGACAGTCCGTACTCGGGCGTCATCGCCCTGTTCGCCGCGGCACTGACCGCCGGCCGCACACCGTCGGTCTTTGGCGACGGCCTCCAGTCGCGCGACTTCACCTATGTGACGGACGTGGTTCAAGCATTGTTGAAAGCCTCCGAAGTGCCGGGCGTGTCCGGTCGCGTCTTCAATATCGGCACCGGCCACAGCGTCAACTTGCTGGAGCTGATCGCGGC
>JBBQPD010000993.1:0-2753 GCA_038331535.1 Gemmatales bacterium
GCGCCGAGGTTTTGGGGCAGTTGATCGAGAAAGGAATGGTGCGCGTCAGCGGCCGCGAGGATTCGCTGGGACGGCCGATGCTGTACGGCACGACGAAGAAGTTCTTGCAGATTTATGGCTTCAAGAGCCTGCGCGATTTACCGCAGGCGAAGGAGCTGACGCAACCAGCATCGGAAGGGACGAAGACGGTAGACGAGGGAGATTGAGTTTCATCGGCTAAGGAACGCTCAAACCATTCGCCCCGAGACCTCCGGTTCGTACGCTTCCAGCCACTCAATCACTTCAATGCGATTGCCGTCGGGATCGCGAATGAAGAAGCGGTCGGCCCCCGGAATGGGCGTGGTTTCGTCTGTCTGCACGCCTTTACCCTGGAAGTAGGTCCGGGCCGTCGCCGCGTCCTTGACGCGCAGGGCGAAGTGCCGGGGGCCGATCGTGTCGGGGCTGTCTTTGAGCAACAGGTGCAGGTGCATGGCGCCCAGGTCGAACCAGAGGGCGATGAAGTCGAACGTCTTGGGACTGGCGATCTCCTTCAGGCCGAGCAGGTCGCGGTAGAAGCGGCGGCTGCGTTCGACGTTCGTGATGATGACCGAACAATGGTCCAGCTGCGTGAATTGCGGTGCGCTCATACGCTCGCCCCTGGTTGACTCGATAACCTCTCATCCTTTACGATAGTAAAAGTCGTGTTGCCGCTTGCGGCCCAGCGGTCCTGCGCCGCCAAGCCGCAAGCGGCAATCGAGGGCGTCAACCTGTTAGTTCACCGTCCCCGGCTCGTCGTTATGGTGTCCGGTACGGACGAGTCCCCTGTCGGAGGGGTGGGGGAGGATGAAGAAGGGAACCGCGAAAACGATCAAGGCACTCCCCATGCCCGAAGTTGCCGTGAAACCGGTAACTCCGCGAGGGATCGTCGTTTCCCCAAAACCGGCACTATCGCGAGAACCCGCAGTCGCCTTACCTCCTACGGACCGGCGGGCGTCGTTCGAGGAGTTGTATCAGCGACATAGCCGGGAAGTCTGGGCATTGGCCTATGCCCGCTGGATGAACGCCGACACGGCCATGGACATCACGCAGGAGGCTTTCCTGCGGCTATGGAAACACACGGAAGCGGGTGAGCCGATCCTTAACCCGCGGGCCTGGTTGTTGCGGGTGGCCCGCAACCTGGCGGAAGATTACGCGAAGAGCGCCTTTCGCCGTAACGGCACCCATCCCCCACAGACGATGAACGGGGTACAGGCCCACGACCCGCTTCCCCAGGAATGCCTGGAGCGGCAAGAAACCTTCGAGCAACTACGCGGCATTCTCGACCAGATGCCGCAAGCGGACCGCGAGATCCTGACGCTGCGGTACGCGCTGGATTACGAAACCGGAGACATCGCCGACCTGCTGAACATCAACGCCACGGCCGTTCACATGCGTTTGAGTCGGGCGCGCCAGCGTCTGGCGGAACGGCTCAAGGACAGCGGTGTCGGCCAGCTCCCGTGAGGCCAACGGATCGCAACCCCCTCCTCAGGAAGTGGGTTGCCGAAATGAGAGTCGTTATGAGTTTTATGGTAACTCCTCCCGGCCACCGCAACGGTCATTCCTCCGAGGGGGGGAATGTCGAGCAACTTCTCCGCGCCTTCTATCGGGCGGAGATGCCCGATCCCTGGCCGTCGTTCGAGGCGCCGGCCGAGGCGTCAACGCTGCTGCCCTTTCCGGCACCACGCGCCCGGCGGCCGCTGTTCGCGCGCAGCCGTCTTGCCCTGGCCGCCTCCGTCGCCCTGCTGATCGGCGGCCTGTGGGGTCTGTCCGGCAAATTCGGCAACGGCCCCGTCGAACCAACCGGCAACCGCGTCCTCATCAACGAGGCAACCCACACGCATCCCGGCACCGTGTCGCCGGTTGTCCCCGACGTGAAATCCAAAGGCCCGTTCATCGTCGGCGGTGAATTGCAGATCATCATCGAAGAGCCTCCCACCGGCCCAGGCCGGTGAGTGCTGGCCTTCGATCCTCTCTCCCGTTCGGAAGGCCATTATGCCTCGTCTCGTCTTTTCGCTCGCCGTCTTGCTGCTCCCAGGGTTGCTCCGCGCCCAGTCCCGCGCGGCGAACCCGCAGGCCGCGGACGACAAAGGCACCTACCTCGGCATCCTGTTCGGCCCGGTTCCCTCTGCGACTCCCGGAGTCCAGATCACGCACGTCCTTCCCGATTCGCCGGCCGCCCACGCCGGCCTGAGGAGGAATGACGTTCTGGTCGAGTTCGACGGCCAAAAGGTGCGCGGCTGCGATCACCTCTCGGGCCTGATCCGCGACGACAAGCCGGAACGAAAAGTGAAGCTCGCCCTGGTGCGCGACGGCAAGCCGCTCAACGCCGAGGCGACGCTGACACTCGGTCCGGCCCTGCTGCTGCCCGGTGAGGCCAAAAGCGCTCCGGTTGGTTCGATCACCGTCGCCGCCAAGCCGCTGCCCGACGGCAAGATGCGCGTCAAAGTCGATTATCTTGCCGCCACGGGCAAGCCCCAATCGCTGGTGTGCGAAGGCTCGACCGGCAGCATCGACGATGCCCTGAAACAGCTGCCGGAGCGGGAACGCCTGCTCGTTCAGAAAGCGCTGGAGCGTATCCGCCTGCTGAACACGGAAAAGCCCAGCAAGCCCGACGACGAGAAACGCTAATTGAGACGAGCCGCGACCGTCCGGGTGCGGTAGCCCCGGCGCGCCCAGGCGGTCGCGGCGCGGTGACCGCGTGACCCCGAGCACATAGTCTCAGACAAAGACCACAT
>JBBQPD010000994.1:0-2733 GCA_038331535.1 Gemmatales bacterium
AGCCGAAGCTGCCAATCCTGGGCATGGGTGAAGTGAAACTGCTAGCTGCGTATGACTCCGAACACAATTCAATGCTGCCGCCGACCGGGCCGGTGGAGGAATTGCAACTCGGCGCACGCGCGCGCGGCCGTTGGACCAGCGGACGTTACGGCAGCAATCGCTCGGTGATGCAACAGGCGACGGCTCAACTGATTCGCACGTCGGACAAGGCCAGCTCGGTCAAGCTTCTGCGCGGCACCGTCCCCGTCAACTTGCTTGTGGAGCAGAAGCCGGTCGTCGTGGCCGAGAAGATCATGGACGGCAAGGGCAAGAAGGCGACGTTCGGCAGTGTCGGCATCTCCATCGAAGACGTGCAGCTACTGGCCAACAAGCAAGTGCAGATCAAGATGACAGTCGCCGAGCAGAATCACGACAACGATTATTCCTGGACGAACACGCTGTACCAGCGCTTTGAATTGCAGGACGACAAGGGGAACAAGTATTCCAACTACGGCAGCGGTTGGAGCAGCAGCGGCCCGGCGGCGGTACAGATGACGCTCACGTTCGGCGGTCTTGCCAATGCTGAGGCGCCCGGCAAGCTCATCTTCCAGAGCTGGACGACGGTGCAACACCAGATCGAGTTTGAGTTCAAGGATTTGCCGTTGCCGTGAGTCGAATTGCCGCTTGCGGCTTAGTGGGAGCGACCGCAAAGCCGCAAGCGGCAAACTACCAATTCACCCGTTCCGCCGGTTCGCCGATGCCGAGTCGGCAGCAGAGTTGATCGAAAGCGTCGAGGTGGCGTGGGTCGGTGCTGTGCAGGTGTTCGCCCTCGGTGACGAGCTTCAACTTGTCGTCGCGCGGGATGCCGGCCTCTTCCAGAACGCGCTCGAACGGCCCCAGGTCGCGGGCGTAAACCACCAGCAGCTTGTGTTCGTCGAATTGCACTTCCAACGGCCCGGTCGTGGCGATGATCGCGGTGCCGGCGCAGCCGTCGTTGAGCAACAGGTCTTCGTAGTCGCAAAAATGGCTCATCAGCACGGGCAAGTCGATGTGCTCGCGGTACAGGTCGCGATGCGACTCCCCATCGTTGTCGTGGCTCGTCTCCAGGACGACGTCGACGGTATCGCCGAGCGGAGACAGGAGCGCGAGGAAAACGTCGAACAACCGTTCGCGCGAGACGGCGGCCGCCAGGACGGGCACCTGGATACCGGCCTTCTTGTCGCGGAACACGTCGAGCCGATAGCCTTCGCGCGGCACGACCGGCACGCGCAGGCCCGGCCGCACGGCCTCGGTCAGAAGGAAATCGCCGTAGCGGTCCACCTGAAGATGCTCGGCTAACTTCTGTGAACTCACGTCAACACCCTCAGAAGGGTTAGGGGAGAGGTTGAGGTCGCCGTCACCTTGACCGTGTGTGGATCCCATGCTTGCTTAACTATAGGTCGTGATTCGCCCTGCCGCCAATGCGGCTGCTTGATTCTACGCAGCGGGCAAGCCGCGGTTGTGAAATTCTGTGGCCTCGTGAGGGATGTGCGGGTTCCATCTGGGCGAGCACTTACTCGTCGCGCGGGCGGAAGCCGACGAGGAAGAGCAGGAACGTGGCATACGTGATGGCCGCCGCAACGGTGAAAGCCTGCGGCAACGCGCCGTGGTTGATGAAACGCAAGTAGCCGACGAGCAGGTTGCCGATCAACATGCCGGCGCCGCTGACGAACGACAGGATCGCCTGTACGCTCGCCCGCAAACCGTCGCCCGCCTGGCGATTGACGTAGACCTGCCCCGCCACCAGGAAGCCGCCGACGAGAAGGCCGTTCATGGTCAGCGAGCCGACGACCAAGCCGAGCGGCTGCCCGATCGCGAGGACCGTGAGCACGACCGACCACGCGGCCAGGCCGAGAAGCAGCGTCCCGCGCACGCCGAGCCGCAGCAGGATCATCGGCAGCAAAAAGAGGACGGTTACCTCGCTAACCTGGCCCAGCGTCAGTGTCGGCCCGAGCCATTCGCCCGCCACGCCGAGCCGGTCCAGCAGCAACGGCGTCGCCTGGGTGGTGAACGGAAAGGTGACGCAGACGCCGAAGACGCAGGCGGCGTACACCGCGAAAGGGGCGCGTCGGAACAGTCTTAACGCGGCGAGCGGCGCCGCCTTGCGCGGGTCGTGGGGCAGCGGCGGCGTCGGCGGCAGCGTCAGGGCGTAGGCCGCCAGCAGGAAGGCGAACGCGCTGCCGACACGGAACATCGCGATAGCCGGAGGCGCGCCGCCCGTCACGCCGTGCAGCCGGCCCCAGAGGAGAATCAACCAGCCCGGCGTCATCCAGCCGACGGTGCCCCACAGACGCACCACGCCAAAATCGCGGTCCGGCCGCGCCAGATGGCGGAAGCAAACGGATGTGCCGATCAGGACCGTCGGCCCGGCGAGCAGCCAGAAGGCGAGCGTGGCGACGAAGACGCCCATTTCCCCGCGCAGCGCGGTCAGTAACAACAGGATGACGCCGGCGAAAAAGGAACAGACGGCGAGGCAGCGCTCGGCCGCGAACCAGCGGTCCGCCGCCTGTCCGGCGAGGAGCGACACGAGTACGGTGCCCAGCGCCTGCGCTGCGCAACAGACGCCGATCGTCAACTCGTTGAAGCCGAGCGCTTCGAGGTGGAGGCTGTAGAGTTGTAACAGGGCGCCTGGAAAGGAGCAGACGCGCGAGCGGCGCGACGGGCGCCGGTACGCTCTCACTGCATGACCACGGCGCGGATCCGCCCGCTGCTCGC
>JBBQPD010000995.1:0-2732 GCA_038331535.1 Gemmatales bacterium
CCAGAGTGAGCTGGAACGCGAGAAGTACGAAGCGCGGCTGAAGTATCAGCGCGACGAGGCATCCCGTCTGCACGGCGCCCGCCTGGAAGGCGAACAACGCGGCGAACAACGCGGCGAACAACGCGGCGAACAACGCGGCGAGTTAATGGGTCGAGTGCAGTCCTATGAGGAGCTTCTCAATGCGGAGCCAACGCCCAAAGCAACCTTGCGCACCATGCCGTTGGAGCAACTACAGCAACTCGTCGATCAATTGAAAGCACAGGTGGCCGGGCGCGGTTGAAAGCTGCTCATGCCGCTTTGCCTGGAGCCTGTTATTTCCTCTCGGGTGTCGCGTCGATTTCCCCCTTCGACTTCGTGCGGAACCCTTCGAGGTCTGCTCCGGTCATGATGGCCGTGTCCTCCAGCGGGTCGGAGCCGTGTCGCGCCCCGTGCCCGCCGTGCTTTTGGTAGCGCAGCTCGTGCGTGCCCATCAGATTGGCGAACGGCTCCCAGTCGGGGACGTGGCGGCAGATGGTCCGCACCGCCGCCATCAAGGGCATCGCCAGGAATAGGCCCGCGGCGCCCCAGACCAGCTCCCAGAAGAGACAGGCGATCATGACCGTCGTCGCGTTTAGCTCCATATGCCGGCCCATCACCACCGGCACCACGACGTAGCCCTCGAACGTCACGATTACCGTGTAGCCGATCAGTACGGCTGCTGCCCACACCGGTTCGCAAAAGACGAAGGCGTCGAGCACCGCCGGTACGCCCGCCAGGATGGGACCGAGATAGGGGACGTACCAGAGGATGGCCGTCAGTAGCGCCCACGTCCACGGCTGACTCAGTCCCAGGACGTAGTACGCGCACCCCAGCGCCAGGGCGAAGCCGAAATTGATGATCGTGCGCGACACCAGGTAGCCGCGGATTTGCAGAGCCATGTCGCGCAGGGCGTCCACCACCTTGTTGCGCACCGCTTCGACCGGCCCAAAAATCTCCACGAGTCGGCGCGAGAGCATCGGCCCTTCCATCAGCAGGAAGAGCAGGACGAAGGTAATCAGGATCGACTGCCAGAGGACGTTGCCGCCGAAGCCCAGCACTTCCGTGATCATGTTCTTGAAGTTCGGATTGTCGGCGTTGAGGTACGTCCTGAACTGCTTGAACACTTCCGATTGCTGCGGGTCTTGGTTGAAATACTTGTCGTCGAGGGGCACCGGACTGAGGCGGGCCAGCTTCTGCCGGAACTCGGAGTAGACAAGCTCCTGCTTATACGGCGAACCCATGTCGATGACGAACTTGCTGACCGCGACGCCGAGGCCGATCACGACCAGCAGCGACAAAATGATGAAGGCGATGACGACGCCGAGGCTGGCGAACCCCCACGGAACGCGCACGCGCGGGACGCACGGTACGACCCAGGGAAAGCCAGAGCGGACCCGCACGCCGAGGATCGGGAAGCCCGGCCGATTCAGCCAGGCGACCATCGGGAAGAGCATGGCGGCGAGCAGCAGCGACAGGACGATGGGGATGAAGATCGACCGGCCCAGCCACAGCGCGACGATCATGCCCAGCAAGATGACGCCGTTGACCCCCCAGCGGGTGGCCGTGCTGACGCTTCCGAGGGGGATCACGGAGGAGAGTCCTTTCGCTGGATCGTCGCGCGAAACGGCAAGCCGCGTACCGGCGATTAGACGGTGCCGGCTTGTAATTTCGCTGCCAGGAGCGTGTTGTGCATCAGGATGGCGATCGTCATCGGGCCGACGCCGCCCGGAACCGGTGTGACGGCCGAGGCGACGGCACAGACGGCTTCAAAGTCCACGTCGCCCGCCAGGGTGCCGTCGGGTAGGCGGTTGATGCCGACGTCCACGACGACGGCGCCCGGCTTTACCATGTCGGCGGTCAGGAAGCGGGCTTTGCCGAGGGCGGCGACGAGCACGTCGGCCTGGCGCGTCAGGGCGGGCAGGTCGCGGCTGCGGCTGTGACAGACGGTGACGGTTGCGTCGGCGCCGGCCGCCTTCTGCATCAGGATCAGGGCCAGCGGTTTGCCGACGATGTTGCTGCGGCCGACGATGACGACGTGGGCGCCGGCGACAGGGATATGGTTGCGGACGAGCAGTTGCTGAACGCCGTGCGGCGTGCAGGCCAGAAAGCGCGGTCTCCCGGCGGCGAGCAGGCCGAGACTGACCGGGCCGAAGCCGTCCACGTCCTTCAGCGGCGACACGGCATCGACGATCGCGGGTTCATGGATGTGAGACGGCAGCGGCAACTGGACGAGGATGCCATGGACCAACGGGTCGGCGTTGAGACGGGCAAGCAGGTCGAGCAGCTCGGCCTCGGTCGTCGTCGCGGGCAGCTCGTGTTGCCAGCTGGTCATGCCGACTTTCTGACAGGCCCGGTGCTTGTTGCGGACGTAAACCTGGCTGGCGGCGTTGCTGCCGACGAGGACGGTTGCCAGACCCGGTTGGTAGCCGCGGGCCGCGACGAACTCCGCCACGCCGACGGCGGTCTCCGCCTGCAGCGTCTGCGCCAGTTGTTTGCCGTCCAGGATTGTCGCGGACATGCGTACCTCACCCGCCGCTTGCGGCTTAGCGGGAGCCGCTAAGCCGCAAGCGGCTCAAGTCAGTTTGATCCCCAACCGTTCCGCCAATCGCGGCAATATCTGCCCCGACGGTCCGTACAGACCGATGGCCCCGCCGATGGCGGCGTCGGTTCGTTCCAGGTTCACCTCGATCACCGTGGCGCCGACCGTGCGGGCC
>JBBQPD010000996.1:0-2731 GCA_038331535.1 Gemmatales bacterium
ATGAGGTTCTCGAATTTCTTGGGGACGCGCGCGCCGTGTGTTACTTTGTCTTGCCGAGCCGCGCCCGTATGGGTGCGTTGCCCGCGCTCCCTCACGGTCGCGGCTCGTAGAAAACAACACCTTCTGATTAGCGGTCTCCATTTCCTAAAGAGACAGACTCGAGCGCCGAAGAATAGTACGGGCGCGGGAACAGGAACGGGCGTTGCTGAAACTCGCCTTCCCCCGTCCGGGTATCACCTAGTGAGCCGCGATCGTGAGGCTTGATGTCTGCGGACGATGTCACACTGGTCCGGCGCTGTCTCCGCGGAGAGACCGAGGCGATCCAGACCCTGGTCGAGCGTTACCAGGCGGACGTCTACGGCCTGTGCGTCCGCCTCTTGCATCACCGCCACGACGCCGAGGACGTGAGCCAGGAAGTGTTTCTCCGGGTGTTCCGCAGCCTCAAGGGCTGGGACAAAACCCGGCCGCTCAAGCCCTGGGTCATGGGCATCGCCGTCAACCGCTGCCGCACCTGGCTGAGCCAACGCTCCCGCCGACCGGAGCTGGTGGAGTATCTGCAGGACATTGTCGCCGGCCCTGCCGCGGATGATTCCGCTGAACTGTTGCGTGAGATTCGCGAAGCGCTCGACGACCTGCGATTGGAGTACCGCACCGTCTTCGTCCTGTTCCACGAGCAGGGCCAGCCCTACGAAGAGATCGCCGTGGCACTGGACCGGCCGGTCGGCACGATCAAGACCTGGTTGCACCGCGCTCGCCTGGAACTGCTCGATCGGCTGCGCCGCCGCGGCATGGTTACCGACGATGAGCCGGTCGTCAGGACTGAGGATTGAGGAACGGCACTCTACGAGCCGCGACCGTCAGGGAGCGCGGGAAACTACGAGCCGCGACCGTCAGGGAGCGCGGGAAACTAGGAGCCGCGACCGTCAGGGAGCGCGGGAAACGCTCCCAGACGGTCGCGGCACGTAAAACCCGCGCTCACTCGATTCGCGAACGGAGGAAGTGATCGTGAACTGCGTCGCCTGCCAGGACCAGCTTGGGCAAACGCTCGAAGGAGTCAAGGTCGCGGATCCCGCCGCCTTTGACTTGCACCTTCACGACTGCGCCGATTGCCGGGCGTATCAGGAGACGACTCGTCGCTTGCAAACCGGCCTGTCTCTGCTGCGTTCGCCCGTCCCGCCGACGACTTTGGCCGCCCGCATCGTTGCCACGGTGCAAGCAGACCTCCACCGCACGCGCCGCCGCGCCCGCCTGCGCTTCGCGGTCGGTTTCGCGGTCGCGGCGAGCGTAGTGATCGCGGCGGCCATTCGCCTGTGGCCGGGCCGCCCGACGCCGCAGCCCAACAACCCCGACAACATGGTGAGGAAGATCGAACCGCAACCGCCGGCGCCCGAGGCGCTGGTCACGCCGCGCCAATCGATGGAAACAGCGGTCGGGGCAATGGCGTCGCTGACGGCGCGCACCACCTCCGAAACGTTCGAGGAGACAAAGAAACTGATTCCGCTGGTAGAGCCGGCTCTGCCGGAGTTGTCGTGGACGCCGACGCTGCCGACGCTCTCGTTCGGCGACGCCGGCCGCGGCGTCAGTGAAGGGCTGGAACCGGTGGCGGCGCACGCCAAACGGGCCGTGAGTCTGCTGCGCCGGGATCTGTTCTCTCAGGACTGAGGATCGAGGCGTTCATTTATGCACGCGCGCGTTCGTCCCTGCCTGTTCACCGGCATTTTCCTTTTCTCGGCGCTGCTCATCGCCCCGCTAAGCGCAGCCACCCCGCGCGACGAATTGCTCCGCTTCGTCCCTGCCGATGTGGGCTTCTGCGTCGTCATCCAGAACCTGCGTGAGAACGGCAAGGCGTTGGCGGAGTCGCCCTTCGTCGATCAGTTTCGCAAATCCGTCTTCGGCAAGAAGCTGCAGGAAGCTGGGGAGATTCAACAGCTGCTCCGCGCCGAGAAGGAGCTTCAGAAATATCTCGGCATCGGCTGGGACGAATTGCGCGACGACATCCTCGGCGACGCCGTCGTCTTCGCCTATAAGCCGGGCAAGGCGGGCGAGGAACAGGATCTGATGCTCATCCGCGCCCGCAGCGCCAAGGCGCTGAGCGACCTCATCGAGCGCTTCAACAAGGCACAATTGGCCGCCGGCGACCTGAAGGAACTCAAGGAACTCAAGTACAAGAACCTCGTTTATCACGGCCGGGTTGAAAAGAAGGCGACGACCTACTATCACCTGCGCGGCCCGGTCCTGGTCTTCTCCGGCCAGGAGAAGATGTTGCAGCAAGCCCTCGACCTCGACCTCACCGGCCCTGCCGACGCCGAGCCGGCGTTGACGACCTGGCTGCGGCAACTCGGAGCGGACCGGGCGCTCCTGGCCGTCTATCTCAACCCACGTGCTTTCGACGCCGAACTCGCCGCCAAGGCTGAGGAAGCTGGCTCCGCGGTCCTGAAGACGTTTCTCGTCTACTGGAAAGCGCTCGATGGCGCCGCCCTGTCGCTGACGTTGGATCGCGACGCAATGCTGGCGATTGGAGTGCGCGGTCGGAGTGAAGACCTGCCCGCTGCGGCCCGTCGGTTGTTCGCCGCGCTGGCGAAACCGAGCGATCTGTGGAAGCAATGCCCCGACGATGCGCTGCTGGCGGTCGGCGGCCGCATCGACTTCGCCGCCCTGGCCGAGGTTCTGGGCGACTTCCTGCCACCAGAGAACCGGAAGAAACTGTTCGCCAGCCTGAACCTTTCGACGG
>JBBQPD010000997.1:0-2727 GCA_038331535.1 Gemmatales bacterium
GGGGGGGGTGATGGGGGGGGGTTTATGGTAAAAGACACCGCCGCTTCTAATTCTTTGCCCTACACCCTACACCCACCACCCACCACCCACCGCCCTCCACCCTCCACCCTCCACCCTCCACCCCTTATGACGCCGATGATGCAGCAGTACCGGGAGGCCAAGGAGCGCCACCCAGGGATGCTCCTGCTGTTCCGCATGGGCGATTTCTACGAGTTGTTTCACGAAGACGCCGAGCTGGCCTCGCGCGTCCTGGGCCTGACGCTCACCAGCCGCGACGGTTCCATTCCGATGGCCGGCTTCCCGGTCAAGGCTCTCGACACCCACCTCCGCAATATCCTTCGCGCCGGCCACCGCGTCGCCGTCTGCGACCAGGTCGAAGACCCCGCACTCGCCAAGGGGCTTGTCCGCCGCGAGGTCACGCGCGTCGTCACGCCCGGCACGTTGACCGAAGACGATTTGCTCGACCCGCGCCAGTCGAATCATCTTGTCGCGCTGGCGCCCGGTAGCGCGCGCAACCTCGTCGGTATCGCCTGGGTCGAACTCTCGACCGGCGCCTTTCACGCCGCCGACGTGCCGCGCGAACGGTTGGAAGACGAACTCGGCCGGCTGGCCCCGTCGGAGTGCCTGTTCGCGGAGTTTTCGCTCGGCGTCGTCGAGGCGGGCGCGCTCGCCACGCGGCTGCGCGGGCTGCTGCCGGGGCTGACCGTGACCGCCCGGCCCGACTGGACGTTCGACGCGACGACGGCCCGCGCCGCCCTGTTCGGCCACTTCGGCGTTAGCACGTTGACCGGCTTCGGCTTCGACGACGAGCAGCCGTGCCTCGCCGCCGCCGGGGCGCTGCTGCTGTACCTGCAAGAGACGCTCAAGGCCAACCTCACCCACCTGAGCCGGCTGCGGCCCTACGGCAGCGACCGCTTTCTTTTCATTGACGAGGTGACGCGCCGCGGCCTGGAGCTGACGCGGACGCAGCGCGACAACGGCCGGGCCGGCTCGCTGCTCGCCGTGCTCGACCGCACCGTCACGCCGATGGGCGCCCGGCTCCTGCAAGAGTGCGTCCTGTCGCCGCTCGCCGACCGTCACCAGATCGAAGCGCGACTCGATGCCGTCGGCGAGCTGATCGGCGAACACGCCTTGCGCAAGGAGCTTCGGACCGCGCTGGGCGAGGCATACGATTTGCAACGGCTGACGGCGCGCGTCAGCACCGGCCGGGCGTCGCCGCGCGACCTCGGCTCCGTCGGCCGCACGCTGCGCCTGCTGCCGCGCGTCAAGGCGAAGGTGACGGCCCGGCGCTCGGCACTCCTGTGCGACCTCGAAGCGCGCCTGGAGCTATGCCCCGATCTGCGCGAGGCATTGGAGAGCGCCCTGGTAGACGATCCGCCGTTGACCGCGCGCGAGGGAGGCGTCATCCGCCGCGGCTTCGATGCGGACCTCGACGAGCTGCACCACATCGCCAGCAGCGGCAAGGAGTGGATCGCCCGCTTCCAGGCCGACGAGATCACGCGCACCGGCATCTCCAGCCTGAAAGTCGGCTTCAACCAGGTGTTCGGCTACTACATCGAGATCACGCACGCCCACGCCGCGCGCGTGCCGCCGGACTACACGCGCAAGCAGACGTTGAAGAACGCCGAGCGCTATATCACACCGGACCTGAAGGCTTACGAGGAGAAGGTGCTGACGGCGGAGGAGAAGATCCACCAGCGCGAGTTCGAGCTGTTCGCCCAGCTGCGCGACCGCGTGGCGGCGCAGACGGGCCGGCTGTTGCAGACGGCCGAGGTGCTGGCCTGGCTCGACGTGCTGGCCGGCCTCGCCGAGCTGGCGTCGGAACGCGGCTACACCCGCCCGGAGATCGCCGACGAATCGATTTTGGACATTGTCGAGGGCAAACATCCAGTATTGGAGCAGCTGTTGCCGCCGGGGACGTTCGTGCCCAACGACGTGCATCTGGGACAGGATGCGGGAACATTTGTGTTGCTCACCGGCCCAAACATGGGAGGGAAGTCGGTATATCTGCGACAGGTGGCGCTGCTGACGCTGATGGCCCAGCTGGGCAGCTTCGTGCCGGCGAAGAAGGCGCGCATCGGGTTGGCTGACCGCATCTTCACGCGCGTCGGGGCCAGCGACGACCTGAACCGGGCGCAGAGCACGTTCATGGTGGAGATGACGGAGGCGGCGAACATCCTGAACAACGCGACGCCGCGCAGCCTGGTGATCCTCGACGAGATCGGCCGCGGCACCAGCACCTACGACGGCGTGTCGCTCGCCTGGGGCCTCACCGAGTACCTGCACGACCACATCGGCTGCCGCACCTTGTTCGCGACGCACTACCACGAGCTGGCCCAACTGGCCGAGCGGCTGCCGGGGCTGCGCAACTGCAACGTGCTGGTGCATGAGGCGTCGGAAGGCATCATCTTCCTGCACAAGGTCGCCGCTGGCAGCGCCGACAAGAGTTACGGCATTCACGTCGCGCAGCGGGCCGGCGTCCCGGCCGAGGTACTGGAGCGGGCGCGGCAGGTGCTGGCCGAACTGGAGGCGATGCACGTCGAGACGCCGGAGCGCCCCGGCCGCATTCGCAAACCGCGCGTCATTCAGGCGAGCCTGTTCGCACGCACCGAGGATCCGGTGCTGACCGACGTGCGCGAGTTCGATCTGAGCAAGGCGACGCCGGAAGAGGTGGTCGCGCGCGTGCGTCGCTGGCAGCGCGAGGTGGGACGGGGATGACAGCCCCTT
>JBBQPD010000998.1:0-2726 GCA_038331535.1 Gemmatales bacterium
GCCTCTCCGGGAATCCTTTCCCTCCCAACGCGCTAACGCGGCATTACTTTTCCTTGCGCTCCTTGGCTTCCTTTTCAGCCTCTTCGAGTTCTTCTTTGTCGAACTTGGAGAGCGCTTCGTCGTGGAATTTCGCGAGAGCAACCTTCGCCTTTGGCATCCGGCTGACATGGGCGGCGTGCAGTCCCTGGACGGCGGCAAAGCTCGCTGGCTTGAAATGGGCGGCCTCGGGGGGCGCCTCTTCCAGAAGCGTCATGCTCGTCACCGGATGAATTTCCCAGCAGGTGGCTCGCCAGTTGTTCGCATTGCCCGGATTCGTGTTTTCCGCTTCCTTGACGTGCATGGTGTCGAAGAGCAACCATCCGGTCACTTCCACCCATTTTCCCTTGAAATCGTTGCGGAGCTTCGCGGTCTTCCAGCCGGCACCCTTGATCATCCGCCCGCGCGGCGTTACTTCGACGACGACCCGCTGGGTCTCGCCCGCGTCGGCGGCAAGCGCCAGTTCGATGTGGGTGTCGCGCTCGTCCGGTTTTGTCGCTTTGCAGTTGCACGACTCGGCGTCGCCGCCGGACTTTACGTCGATGACAAAGCCGCGGATGGTCGCGGCCCTGGCCGTGCTGAAGCGATTCTTGTCTTTGCCCGGAGCGAGCATAGCCGGCAAGGATACGTCGGGATCGATATCGTCTTCGGTCGGCTCCGCGAAGCGGTTCTTGAGCCGATTCAGCGCCTTCCCCGCAGCGCTGGTGGCCAACCCTTCCGGTCCGCAGTCCTGCTCGTTCAACCGGACGGTTGTGAGGTCGTCCGCGACGACGGCAGCAAATACGCCCGACAGGGCCGAAGCGACGATCAACAGGCCGAGATACTTCCTCATGCTGCATTCCCTCGTGATGGGTCAGGAGCCTCTCCAGAAGCGGTCGGAGGCAGTCGAAGAAGTGAGCCTCAACGCCCTGTATGTGTACCAGGAATCCTGTCGCGATATTTGCTGTCGGTCCGTCGTGAAGCAAGATCATTCTATTAACGAGCCGGGAGCGTCAGCGACCGGAGTGAGACGTTCTCCGGTCGCTGACGCTCCCGGCTCGTCAGAGAATTCAATTACCATTCCTGTCTGAAGTAAGCGGCGTTCGTCTTCCTCGCCGTGGCAACCCGTTCGCCCATCCGCTAAACTCATCCTCGCCCACTTCTCGAGCGTGCGGAGGGCCGTCGGCGATGCGTCTTTTTGCCTCCTTCGGTTTCGTCCTGTTCCTCGGCTGCAACGCGGTGACGGAGAAGCCCGTCGCTGCCGACGAGAAGCCCGTCACTTCCGGTCCCGACGCACCGTTGCCTCCCGACCTGGGCACGCGCAAGGACGGCAGCGATTGGCCCAGCTTCCTCGGGCCGACGGGCGATAGCGTCTCGATCGAAAAGGGCATTCGCGCCCCCTGGCCGAAGGAGGGACCGCGCGTCGTCTGGGAGTGCAAAATCCTCAACGGGTATGCCGCGCCGGCGATTAGCCGCGGCCAGCTGTTCCTCTTCGACCGCAGTCGCCGCGGCGCCCGCCTCCGCTGCCTCCATGCCGAGACCGGCGACGAGCTGTGGACGTTCGAGTATCCGACCGACTACCAGGACCGGTACAACTACAGCAACGGCCCGCGCTGCTTCCCCATCGTGGACGGCGAGCGCGTCTACATCTACGGCCCCGAGGGCATGCTTCACTGCCTGCGCGTCACCGACGGCAAGGTCGTCTGGGCGCTGGATACGCTGAAAGAGTTCGGCGTCGTTCAGAACTTCTTCGGCGTCGGCAGCACGCCGGTGATCGAGGGCGATCTGCTGATCGCCCAGGTCGGCGGCAGCCCGGCCGACAGCGCGGGCGTGTCGTTCATGGAGCTGAAGGGCAACGGCAGCGGTGTCGTCGCCTTTGACAAGTTTACCGGCAAGGTGCGCTACAAGATCACCGACGAGCTGGCCAGCTACTCCGTGCCGGTGCTGGCGACAATCGACAAGCGCCGCTGGTGTTTCGTCTTCGCCCGCAACGGGCTGATCGGCTTCGACCCCTCGAATGGCAAGGTCGATTTCCACTACCCCTGGCGGGCGAAGGTGCTGGAGAGCGTCAACGCCGCCAGCCCGGTCGTCGTCGGCAACAAGGTCTTCATTTCCGAGACGTATGGCCCCGGCGGCGCCCTGCTGGAGGTGAAGCCGGGCGGCGTCAAGGAGCTATGGACCGACGAAAAGAAGGGCCGCGACAAGAGCATGCAATGCCACTGGAACACGCCGATCCATGTGGACGGCTACCTCTACGGCTGTAGCGGCCGGCACGAAGAAAACGCCGAGCTGCGCTGCATCGAGCTGGCAACGGGCAAGGTGATGTGGAGCGAGCCGGGCCTGTCACGCACGTCGCTGCTGCTCGTGGACGGCCACTTTGTCTGCCAGGCCGAGAACGGACTGTTGCTTCTTCTCAAGGTGAATCCGAAGAAGTACGAAGAGGTATCGCGCGTCGAATTGAAGACCGACGTCCAACCGTTGCTCAAGGAGCCGGCCTGGTCGGCGCCGATCCTGTCGCACGGCCTGCTCTACGTCCGCGGCCGCGACCGCCTGGTGTGCCTGGAGTTGATACCGGCGGCAAAGAAATGAAAACGTGCGAAGTGTTTAAGTTTAGCGAAAAGTAAACACTTCGCAACCCGGGTTTCCGGTCCTATGGTCAGCGCGGCGGTACGGCGTCGTTAAGGCGCGGGATAAGGGCCGTCGGGGCGTCT
>JBBQPD010000999.1:0-2724 GCA_038331535.1 Gemmatales bacterium
GGCGCACGCTACGCCCCCGCTTACTTCGTGCGCGGCTCCTTGCGCTTACTTCGTGCGCGGCTCCTTCAACCGCGCCAGGTACGACATCTGCCCCCGGTGCAGCGCGAAGTGCGCCACCACATGCACCAGGGCGTCGAGCACATTCGCGAACCGCGCCTCGGGGTGCGGCCCGGCCAGGCGCTCCGCGTTCAGCCCTTCGACGACACGGCGGAACAGGGCGACGGCCGCATCCAGACCGGCCAGCGCTTCGTCCTTCGACGGCGGTTTCGTCTCGGTGAACTCGCGCTCGCGTTCGCGGACGTAACCGGTGCCGCCGATCTGTGCCCCGACGAAATGGCTGAGGTTGCCGGTCAGGTGCAGCACGAGGTGTCCGAACGAATTGCCCGGCTCAACCGGCTTTGCCCAGAAAGCCTGTTCGCTCAGCGGCGCCGCCAGCTCGCGCACCGCCTTCGTCAAGCCTTCCAATTGCCCGATCAACGCCGTCTTCGCAAGGGTCGCAAGGTCAGGTGACATGAGTCGTTCTCCTTACTTTGTAACGAGCCGCGACTTTGTAACGAGCCGCGACCGTCAGGGAGCGTTGCCCGCGCTCCTTGACGGTCGCGGCGGCCCTACCAGCCCGGATTGACTCCCCAGGCGGAATCGGCTATTCAGGAGGTTCGACCGAAATCCGCGCGCCGGGCGACCGGAGTGCGCCCGCTGACTCACAAGGGGATTGCCGCCGGCCTGTCGTCCGAACGGAAGCGGCGACGGAGCGGAGACAAGAATCGCGCATGGATGCGTCCCGCACACTCGTCGTCGTTGCCGACGACTACGGCATCGGCCCGGAAACCTCGCGCGCCATCCTCGAGCTGGCTGCCGAGGGGATTGTCACCGGTACGGTGCTGATGGTCAACTCGCCCCACGCTGCGGATGCGGTTCGCGCCTGGCGTGCGTCCGGCGTGCCGCTCGAAGTCGGTTGGCACCCCGTCCTCACGCAAGATCCACCCGCCGCCCCGCCGCGCCGCGTTCCGAGTCTGCTCGGGCCGGATGGCTGTCTCTGGCCTCTCGGCAAATTTCTCTCCCGATTGTACCTTTATCGAATCAACCCCGCCGAGATCGAGGCCGAGCTGCGCGCGCAGCTGCGCCGCTTCATCGAGCTGGTCGGCCGGCCGCCGACGCTGGTCAACAGTCATCAGCACGTCGCCCTGTTTCCGCCAGTCGGCGACATCATGCTCAAGGTACTGGCGGACGTGCGGCCTCTTCCGTTCGTCCGCCGGGTCTGCGAACCGTGGCGGATGGTGGCGCGCATTCCCGGAGCGCGGATCAAGCGCTCCGTCCTGAACGGGCAGGGACGGCGGCTCCGCCGCAAGCAGACAAGGGGCGGCTTCCCCGGCGCCGACTGGCTGGCCGGCATCACCGATCCGACGAATGTTACCGACCCGGAATTCTTCCGCCGCTGGCTGACGCGCGTGCCGGGGCGCAGCGTCGAGCTGGCCTGCCACCCCGGTTACCACGACGCGACGCTCATCGGCCGCGATTGTCAGGGCGACGATGAGTTCCTGCAACGGCGTGTGGACGAACTACGCCTGTTGCGCCTGCCGAGCTTCGCGGACGCTTGCCGTGCCGCCGGGTTTACACTGCGACCGCCGGCCGCGCTTCTCGACGGCGCCAACCGGGGGGCGCAATATGCGGCCTGATTCGCTGCGCGCCTGGTTTCGGTCGCTCGATCCGTGGGCGCGCGGCGCTGTCGTCGTCTGGTCGGCCATCCTGCTGGTCCTCGCCGTGCGCGTCGCCGTGAAGCCGCTCGCGCGCAACCTGTACCCGACCTGGGCGACGGCTGGCGGCGACTGGCTTGCCGGTTCCGACCAGCTTTATCGACGCACGGGGCAGCGGGATAATCTTATCGACACGTTCCGCTACACCCCCTTCGTCGCGGCGACACTGGCGCCGTGGCATTTCCTGCCCGAGCGCGTCGGCGGCGTGGTGTGGCGGCTGTTCAACGGCGGCGTCTTCCTCGGCGCGGCGTGGTGGTGGCTGTCCGCGGCGGCGCCGAGCGCGCTGTCGAAGCGGCGCACGGCGATCTTCTTCTTGCTGCTCGCGCCGCTGGCGTTGACGAACCTGAACAATGGCCAGGTGAATTCGCTGGTCATTGGCTTCTTGCTGGCGGCGCTGGCGTCCGCCGCGGGAGAGCGCTGGTGGCTGACGGCGACATTCGTGACTCTGGCGACGTCGTTGAAGATTTACCCGCTCGCCGTCGGCCTGCTGCTGGCGGCGTGTTACCCGCGTCAGCTAACCGGGCGGCTGCTGATCGCCCTGGCGGCGGTCGCACTGCTGCCGTTTGTGCTGCAACGACCGGAGTACGTACTCGCCGAATATCGCGAATGGGTGGCGCTGCTGGAGGTAGACGACCGTAGTTACTGGCCGCTGCACATGACGTATCGCGATTTGTGGCTGCTGATTCGCGTTGTCCACCTCGACACATGGATCAATCCGTCTACTTATCGAATCGTACAAGTCGCTGGTGGGGCCGCCTGTGCGGCGCTCTGCATCCTGGGACGGTGGCGCGGGCAGCCGCCGCGCCGGGTGTTGGCCTCAGTCCTGGCGCTCGGCAGCTGCTGGATGATCCTGCTCGGTCCGGCGACGGAGTCGGCGACGTTTATCGTCCTCGCTCCGGCCCTGGCCTGGGCGCTGGTCGCCGAACCTCCCGGCGCCGCGCGGGTTCTCGCTGTCGCGGGGGCCGGCCTG
>JBBQPD010001000.1:0-2707 GCA_038331535.1 Gemmatales bacterium
TTTGAGAAAACGCTCCCGGACGGTCGCGGCTCGTTTCGTCGGTTCGAGCAAGCGCTTAGCGCATGAGCCCGACCCAAAAAGAGAAGAGTTGCGCACTCGCCGAATCCTTGACGGCCGGCGCCGTGGAAACCGGGATACTCAGCTTCGGCGCAGCAATGGGTTCCGGCAGCGGAGACGTCATGCACGGGCCTCCCGTCGCCGGCACACAGCAGCCCGCACGGACCGGCGCGGGCAGCGGCGCCGGCGCGAAGGTCGAAATTTGCGGGCAGGTGGGCGGGCCGTAATTCAACGGCATGGGAGGAACGCACGGCGGATAATAGCCCGCCGGCACCAGGGCGTCGTTACGGCGGCCGCCGACCCGGCACGACTCCACCATTTCGCCGCTGAGATAGGCGCCGATCATCTCCTGAGCGTGGTTCGGCTTGTCCTCCTTGCAAATCCCTTTGAGCAGTCCCAGCCGGCCGGCGTTGCGGACAACCGCGGGCAACGGCGACTTGTCCTCGAACTGACTCAGGGCCAGCAGCGTCGCCACGAAGGTATCGGCACTCTTCGTTTGCTCCAGAATCTTCACCAGCTCGGCCACCACCTCCGCGTCGTTCTTGGTCTTCTTCGCGGGAGAGCAGCAGCTCATCTCTTTGCAGAGCGTTTCCTTGCAGCAGGGCAGGCCCGCGACGGAGGAAGACGGGGCTTGACCGGCCAGCGGACCGGGACGCAGCACGAAGGTAACGGACAGGGCTCCGCCCGCGAACAGGGCGGCCAGGAGTAATCGCTTCATGGGGGGCCTCCGGGAAAGGAGAAGTGACGGGCGAACAGCGGGGGAGGAGATACCCACACGTTCGCACAGGGTCAAGTCGGGTTCTTGCTTGCGTTTCGCGCAACGTAAACACTTGCGACCCCGCTAGAATGGCACAGGTGATTCCGATCGGGCACCGCGCGGGAGCAAGCCGAATGCTGGACATTTTCATCGACGCCGACGCCTGCCCCGTCAAGGACGAGGTCTATCGCGTCGCCGGCCGCCACGATCTGCACGTGTTCGTCGTCAGCAATAACGGCATGCGCGTGCCGGCTGGCGCGGAGATTGTCGTGCTGCCAGGGTTTGGCGAAGTCGATGACTGGATCGCCGACAAGGCCCAGGCGGGAGATATCGTCATCACCGCCGACATCCCGCTCGCCGACCGCTGTCTGAAAAAAGGCGCCCGTGTCCTGGATGCCAAGGGACACGCCTTCAGCGAGGACTCCATCGGCAGCGCCCTCGCTACCCGCGCCCTGATGGAGGAATTGAGGCAAATGGGGACCGTGACGGGCGGTCCGGCGCCGATGACGAAACAGGATCGGTCGCGCTTCCTGTCCCGGCTCGACGAGACGATTCAGGCCGTCCGGCGAACATAAGCCAACGAGCCGCGACCGTCAGGGAGCGCTACTGAAAACGCTCCCTGACGGTCGCGGCTCGTGAGATTCTCATACACTTCCAACATTCTCTCGACCCCTTACCGAGGAAGCTCTCGTGGTTGCACGTCTGACCGGACTGATCGCCGCGGCGCACACGCCCTTTTCGCCGGACGGCAGCCTCAACCTGCGGCTCGTTGAGAAGCAGGCCGAGCATCTCGCTGCCGCCGGCGTTCGCGGCGTGTTCCCCGGCGGCTCGACCGGCGAGAGTCATTCGCTGACGATCGAGGAACGGCTGGCGCTGGCCAAGCGCTGGGCCGAGGTCGGCAAGCGCTGCGGTTTGTCCGTCGTCGTCCACGTCGGCCACAACTGCCAGGCCGACGCCCGCGCCCTGGCGGCGCAGGCCCAGGAGGTCGGCGCCGACGCCATCGCGGCACTGGCGCCGTCGTACTTCAAACCGGCGACGGTGGATCATCTGCTCGACTTTCTCGCTCCCATCGCGGCCGCGGCGCCGCGGCTGCCGTTCTACTTCTATGACATCCCGGCCATGACCGCCGTGTCGCTGCCCGCTTCGGAATTACTGGAGCGCGGCACGGACCGCATCCCGAACCTCGCCGGTCTCAAGTTCACCAACGGCGATCTGCTCCAACTCCAGGAGTGCCTGCGCCTGCGCGACGGGGCATTCAACGTCCTGTTCGGCTACGACGAAATGCTGCTGGCGGCGCTGGCCCTGGGCGTACGCGGAGCGGTCGGCAGCACCTACAATTTCGCCGCGCCGCTATATCTCCGCATCCTGCGCGCATTCGACGCCGGCGACTGGAGGACGGCGCGGGCCGCGCAGTACGACTCGGTGCGGCTGGTACGGCTGCTGTCGAAGTTCAGCTTCCTGCCCGCCGCGAAGGCGGTCATGGGTTTCCTCGGCATCGACTGCGGCCCCGTGCGTCCGCCGCTGCGTACCCTCTCCGACGCGGAAAAAACCTCGCTGCGCGAACAACTCGAAACGACGGGGTTGTTCGCGGCCATGAAATCCGAGCCGGCAGCGTAAGGGCGAGCGGACCAAAGCCGTGCGCGGCACCCGGACACCAGCCCGAAGCGCCAGCGCGGGAACGACGTACCACTCGCTGGCGCTCCGGGCTGGTGTGTTTTTTATCCAGCGCGCACCGCGGACGCGGCCAACGAATCCGACGAAGACGTTGCCCTTTTCCCCAGGTGCGTTACGACGAATCGCGCGGGCGGACGCGGAGGAAGACGCCGCGTCCGCGCCTTACGAATCGCCGCGACAGGCACTCGACGCGGCCGCCCGATCGCGCAACGGGTCCGC
>JBBQPD010001001.1:0-2697 GCA_038331535.1 Gemmatales bacterium
GCGCGGCCGGCGAGACGGCGCCGCTGTTGTTCACGATGACCTTCAGCGACTACTGGCTCAGCCATCAGGTCATGGAACCGACCGCCTCGGTAGCCGTGCTCATCTACAACTTCGCTCGGTCGCCCTTTGAAAACCAGCAGGAGATCGCCTGGGCGGCCTCCCTGGTCCTGGTGCTCATCGTTCTGGTCCTTAATCTCAGCGGTCAGGCACTCTCGCGATCCTCTGACCGAAAATAGGAGCGGCAATCATGACCGAAATCCGGCAAGCCCCTGTCCTCGAAAGCGGACACAACGGCGATGGCGCTTCGACGCACAACGGCAACGGCGCCATCATCGACGTCCAGCTCAAGAACCTCTATTACGGCAATTTCCGCGCAGTACGCGACACACAGCTCTCCATCCAGAAAGGGACGATCACCGCGTTCATCGGTCCGTCGGGCTGCGGCATGAGCACGGTGCTGCGCTGCCTCAACCGCTTGAACGACCTGGTGCGCGGCTTCCGCTTCGAGGGGCACATCCATTTCCGCGGCAAGGACATTTACGACCGCAAGGTCGATCCGGTGGCGGTGCGCCGTTACATCGGTATGGTCTTTCAGCAGCCCAACCCCTTCGCCATGAGCATCTACAAGAATGTGGCTTTCGGCCTACGGCTCAACGGCTACAAGGGCAACCTGGACGAGAAGGTCGAGAGCGCCCTGCGGCGGGCGGCGCTGTGGGACGAGGTCAAGGACAAGCTGAAGAACAGCGGCCTGTCGCTCTCCGGCGGCCAGCAGCAGCGGCTGTGCATCGCCCGCGCCATCGCCACCGAGCCGGAAGTGCTGCTGATGGACGAGCCTTGCTCGGCCCTCGATCCGATCTCGACGCGCAAGGTCGAAGAGCTGATGGCCGAGCTGAAATTGAAGTTCACCATCGCCATCGTCACCCACAACCTGCAACAGGCCAAGCGCGTGGCGGATCGGACGGGATTCCTCTACGTTGACACCACGCAGGGAGGCCGCACCGGCTACCTCGTCGAGTACGAGGACACGGAACGCATCTTCAACGATCCGAGAGAAAAGCACACGAAGGATTACATCCAGGGCGCGTTCAGCTGAGCCGCAGTTTAGTTGTCTGTCCAGGAAGTGGTTCTACGAGCCGCGACCGTCAGGGAGCGTTGGCGAGACGCTGCGAACACCCCACCCAGACGGTCGCGGCTCGTAGAAAACAACACCATTTTTGGACAAACTCATAGCGACACGGCGAACGGCCCACCCCGCGGAGGACCACCGGACATGGCAGCCGAAGGTTGGAAGCAGCTTATCCCCAACAAATCGCCTTACCGCGGCGCCGGCCGCTATCCCATCGACGCCTACTCCGAATTCATGCCGCCGCCGCGCTTTGGCTGGAAGCCGTATGCTCCCGAGGCGCCCGACCCGCTGCTCTTCGACTCGGAGGATCACCGGGGTTGGTACGTTTCGGAACACGAGGAGGCCAACGAACTACGGCCCGGCCTCGAACTAATCGCGCGGCAATTGGTGGGCCGGCTCTATCACCTTTTTCACGGCGACGTGGGACACGGCCTGTCCCGCCACTTTCTCGACGGCAACCTGTACTGGTCGAAGGAGTTGGACGCGGCGCGCGGCACGCTCAAACACGAACGCTGCGTCGTGCTGGCGCCGCTGGCCCTGTCGCGCATCCAGGACGACAAGGGCCGCGTTCACTGGTCGCTCTTCGGCAACAGCGAACAGGGGCCGAGCAAGGCGTTCTGGAAGAGTTATTACACGGAGCCTGGGACGCCGGGACCGGAAGAGGACGGGCCAAAATTCTTCGCCAACCTGCTACGCATGGGCTACGGCGAGAAGGTAGCAACCCCGGAGTCGTTGCGCCGGGCCGGCTTCCGCATCCTGGCGCATGACAAGCCGCCGCTCGACTTCTGGGACGAACCTCTGCCCTCCTGGACCAAGCCGTTTCTACTGGGGGAACGAGCGCCGCTGGCGGGCGTGAAATACTTGCTGACGTTTCGCCCGTTCGATCGCCTGCCGGTAGCCGTGCGTCAGGCGTACCTCAAGGGCACGCTCAATCTGCTGCCCTGCCCTGCCAGTCTCGTCTTTTGGGGATCGCCGCGTTTCTTGCGGCTACACGAGCAAGTTCCGCTCGGGTTGCAGGCACCGCTCTTGCAATCGGTCGCGCGCCATCGGGGTGGGCACGGTCTGGCTGTCCCTCAGGGAGGGCAGCTACACGAGCCTACTTCACACGGAGACAAAGCAGCGCATCCCGAACTGGTGAAGAACACCTATCGTCGCACCCATCGCTGGGAAAAAGTTCACCGCGATCAGAACGAACTCGACCTCCCAGGAGACGAAGACAAACTGATGCACGTTTTGTTCAGCAGAAGTGCGGACGACATAGGATTATACGGCAAGCCGATGGCCCGCAATGTCCAGATGTGGATGCACGACGGCGACCTATTACTCGACGGCCCGAGCGCGACGCCGGCGGAAATCAAGAAGGCAATGCACACCGTGGAAGCTGGAGGCACCTTCGGCTACCGCTTCCTCTTTCCCGCCATGCGCGTCGGCACGCACGAAGTCTACTGGCAGCGGCCCCTCGCCGCCTATCACTGCCGCACTACCGAGAAGATGGTAATGCTGGAAGACGCGCCGCTAGGGTATCTCACCGCCTACCCGACAAGCACCGGAAACAAGAACGAGCTTGCCTT
>JBBQPD010001002.1:0-2695 GCA_038331535.1 Gemmatales bacterium
CCGCATGCCGAACCTGGTGATCTCGGCCGAGGTGCGCCTGAAGATTCATCACAACCTGCTCGCCAACTGCGATCAGCAGGAAATCCGCCGCATCTACAGCAAGCCGCAGGCGTTGTCGCAGTGCCGGAACTTCCTGAGCAAGAACGTGCCACACGCCATGCTGCGCGAGGTGTCCAGCACCGCCGTCGCCGCCGAGTTGGCCAAGAGCGAGCCGGGCGCCGCCGCCGTCGCCAGCCGTCAGGCCGCCGTGCGCTACGGCCTCCGCATCCTCTGCGCCGACATCGAGGATTCGCCGTACAATGAGACGCGCTTCGCGGTCGTCGGCCATCAGAAGTGCGGCCGTACCGGCCACGACAAGACGACCGTGATGTTTCAGATTCCGCACAGCTCCGGCTCGCTCGTCGAGGCGCTGGACATCTTCAAACAATCGAAGATGAACCTGACCTGGATCGAGTCCTTTCCCGCCCGTACGCCCAAGCCCGAGTATGTCTTCTTCGTGGAGTTTGAGGGCCATCTGGAGGACGCGAAAGTCTCCCGCGCCCTCAAGGCTCTCTCCGAACACGCTCACGAGACGACCGTCCTCGGTTCGTATCCCATGGCGATGACGACCGCCTAACGGATGACAAGGTGACAAGGTGACGAGGTGACCAAATACAGTATTTAGTCACCTCGTCACCTCGTCACCTCGTCACCTTGTCACCTTGTCACCTTGTCACTGACCAACGGCGACCATGATTATCGTACTCCGACCCGACTCCAGCGAAGCGCAGATCGAACACGTTCTGGAGCGCATCCGCGAACTCGGCTTCAAACCGCACCTTAGCCGTGGTGAGCACCGCACCATCGTCGGCGTCATCGGCGACGACGGCAAGCTGCACGCGCAGCCGCTGTCGGCCATCCCCGGCGTCGAGCAGGTGCTGCCGATCCTCAAGCCCTTCAAGCTCGCCAGCCGCGAGTTCCGCAAGACGAATAGCGTCGTCGTCGTCGGCAGCGACGCCGGGCGGGGCGTGGACCCGGTACACATCGGCGGCGGCTCGCTGCTGATGATCGCCGGGCCGTGCGCCGTCGAGAGCTTCGAGGTGCTCGACACCATCGCCGGAGCGGTGAAGGCAGCGGGGGCGAACATGCTGCGCGGCGGGGCGTTCAAGCCGCGCACCAGCCCGTACAGCTTCCAGGGTCTCGGCGAATCGGGTCTGAAGATCCTGCGCGACGTCGGCCAGAAGCACGGCTTGCCGGTCGTCACCGAGGTCATGGACCCGCGCCAGGTGGATGTTGTCCGCCGCCACGCCGACATGTTCCAGATCGGCGCCCGCAACATGCAGAACTTCGACCTGCTCAAGGAAGTCGGCCAGGCGATGAAGCCAGTGCTGCTGAAGCGCGGCATGAGCGCCACGGTCAAGGATCTCTTGATGTCGGCCGAGTACATCCTCGCCGAGGGCAACCCCGACGTGGTGCTGTGCGAACGCGGCGTGCGCTCGTTCGAGGACTCGACGCGCAACATGCTCGACATGAGCGCGGTGCCCAACGTGCAAGGCCAGAGTCATCTGCCGATCATCGTGGACCCCAGCCACGCCACGGGCCGGCCGGACCTCATCCCGCCGATGGCCCGCGCCTCGATCGCCGCGGGCGCCGACGGCGTTCACATCGAAGTCCACAATTGCCCCGAAAAGGCGCTATCCGACGGCCCGCAGGCGCTGCTGCCCAACCAGTACGCGGACCTGATGAACGACCTGCGCCGGCTGGCGGAGGTGATGGGGAAGACGTTTTGACTTGCCGCTTGCGGCTTAGCGGCGGCCTCCCGCTAAGCCGCAAGCGGCGAATGCGGGGAGCACCATGCGCACCAAATTCGTCGCCGGCAACTGGAAGATGTTCACGAACACGGCCGCGGCCCGCGCCCTGGCCGAAGGCGTCGTGAAGGGACTCGGCGCCGAGAAGCGCGTGCTGGCCGCCGTCTGCCCGCCCTTTCCCTATCTCGGCGTGGTCGCGGAAGTCCTCAAAGGCAGCGGCGTCGCGCTCGGCGCCCAGAATTGCTACCACGAAAAAGAAGGCGCCTTCACCGGCGAGGTCAGCCCCGAGATGCTGGCGGACGTCGGCTGCCAGTATGTCATCCTCGGCCACAGCGAACGCCGGCACAAGCTCGGCGAGAGCAACGAGTTCATCAATCGCAAGGTCCACTCCGCCCTTGCCGCCGGGCTGGACGTGATCCTCTGCCTCGGCGAGACGCTCGACGAACGCCAAACCAACCGCACCGAATCGATCCTGGAAGAGCAACTCGCCGGCAGTCTCGCAGCGATTGGGGCGCCGGCCCTGCCGAAGCTGGTGCTGGCCTACGAGCCGGTGTGGGCCATCGGCACGGGCCATAACGCGACACCGGAGCAGGCTCAGGCCGCACACGCTTTCATCCGCAAGTGGGTCGCCGGTCATTACGGCGCCGCGGCCGCGGAAAGTCTCGTCATCCAGTACGGCGGCAGCATGAAGCCCGACAACGCCGCCACGCTGCTGCACCAGCCCGACGTGGACGGCGGCCTCATCGGCGGGGCGAGCCTGAAGGCCGATCAAATCCTGGCCATCGTCAAGGCGGGGTTGCCGCGGTAACTCAAGAGCCGCGGGCGAAATAAACGGGGATTTTAAACCGTAAATAGTGGGCGGGGCCGCCAAAAAACCCCAAAAACCAACCAAAAAACCACACCCCCCA